>JBAXWQ010000435.1:0-1580 GCA_037128315.1 Opitutia bacterium
CCACTTGGCCAACCACGGAGGGAGCGAATCCAGCAGATTGACCAAATAATTCATCATGGGGATGTCCTCTTCAAATAACCTAACTGATCCACTCTGGACTGGGTCTCTTGGGCAATGATTGCCGCCAATTTGCGACCACCGGAAGTCGTCAGGTGGGTGCGGTCCCCATAATCCTTTTCCTCAAAATCATGACCATACTCGGCTGCCGCATAGCCGGCTTCTCGCCACGCGGCGACCGCGTCCCGGTAAGCCAGATCCTCCCGGTGCATTTCGTCGGGCTGCAGCTTTTTCACATAATAAGGGCTGTTCCGGCTGAGCATGATCAAGGTCCGGGGCTTGAGGTCATCCGGCACCGCACCGCGGGCCACCCGCATAAATTCTGCCTGCACTTCCGGCTTCAGCTGCCACTGACCGGCGCCATTTTTTTCATAAAACAATTGGGTGAATCCACGCACTATTTTCATCTCGGCTTCCGCATACTCGGGCCGGTAGCGCTGCGCGTAAGGGAAACTTTCAAAGTCAGTCTCCCGATCGGGGAATTTTTTTCGGGCCCATAGGGCCTGGGGCAGATCAGGCGTATGGGGATTCTGAATGGTGAAAAAATATTGATAACCAACCCAATTCCATAAATCCCGGTAGCGCAGCACCGCATCGAGCCAACCGGCGCCCCGGAGTTCAAACTGCTGGGCCCAACTCAAATCATGTCGCTCAAATGCCGCGACCAAGGAATTTCGCGGCAGAAAGTCTTCCAACCGTCCCCGGCTGCGGGCCTCCCAAAACAGATAGCGGTAGGGTTCGATGCCATAGGGCGCCGGGGGGCCGAAGGGCGAGGTATTGGCAATATAGATCTGCCGGGGATATTCGTGCCGCAAGGCCTCGGCCACCAAAGCCCCCCCATCCGTGCAAAGGGCCCCGCGAAAGGCGAAATTGATCACGACGTAACGCTCGCCGAGCAATCGTTGCAGTTCGAGCGTCCACATCCGGTCGGCTGGTTGGCCCACCCCATGGAAGATGGAGTTCCCCCCCACGATCACCAGCACCTGGTCCGGTCGACACCGGGCCCGCACGATTCCACACATCTCCTCTAGGGTCGGATAGTAATGCGCCTCCGGAGAAATCTGCATGTGGAAACGCGTGAAGCTTTCGTGATAACCCCGGTGCGAAACCAGACGGGCGACAAGGGAGCAAACCACCAAACCCACAATAAGCCCCGCGAGGAAATACCCCGGACGAAAGATCGCCGGCGAGTGCGGTGTAGCGGTTGGTGGTTTTTCGCTCATCCAATTAAGAAATTTAATTGAACCACGGATTGCCCGGATTCGATCTGAATATTGCCTACTCTAGGCATCCTGAGAACGCCAGATTCTGCCGCTCGGGCTTGATGGCACAACTGGGTTTCGACACTCATAGACCGATCAGACTGCGGGCCATCAGGAGAGCGATCGGCAGGGGATAAAAAAACACCAACCAGCCAAACCAGGCGTAGAGCTGGGTAAGGGCGAGACCAACCATCGGCTCTTTCGCAAAGACCTTGGCCAAAGCGGGACCGACGGCGGGAATATTCCGGTAGGTCGCACAAA
>JBAXWQ010000436.1:0-1573 GCA_037128315.1 Opitutia bacterium
CCTTGCCCCAGAGCCTCGAGGTGGTGTCCCGCGATTTGGGCGGTCCCATGACGGAGGAGTTGACCCTGGTGCTGCACGAGTATCGCCTGGGCATGGATCTTCCCGAGAGCCTGACCCGGTTGGTGGAGCGCATGCCGAGTGAGGATTTGAGCCTTTTGGTGACCGCGATCAAGTTGACCATGCAATCCGGCGGAAGTTTGGCGGAGGTGTTGGACCGCATCACCGACACGATCCGGCAGCGGACCGATTTCCAGGAACGGCTGCGAACCATGACGGCCCAGGGGCGGTTCGAGGCCATTGCCATGGCGGCCGCGCCCGCGGTTTCCTTTGTCATCCTGTTCGTGCTCGACAAGGAACTGATGATGCCGCTGGTGCAGACGACGATTGGTTGGTGCGCGATTGCCGCGGTGGTATTCCTGGAAACCGTTGGCTTTATCATCAGCAACAGGATCGTTACGAGTGACGTGTAAAGGGGGCGATATGGACGTGGCCGTCATTCAGATTCATTTGTTTCTCTCGAGCCTGTTTCTGGTCATTGGCATGAAGGCGGTGATTCGGAGGGAGGATCAGACCCTGCCGGGTTCGAAGCCGCTGGTGTTTCGTGTGTTTCATTCCGAGGTCGGCACGCTGGGCCGCCTGACGGGGCCGTGGAGCGATCATACGTTTCCCGGTCAGGCGCTCCAGTTGCGGAACGATATCATTTCCGGCGCCCTCCCGGTCGAGGTTTCGGAAATTCGCGGGCTGCAGGCTTTTGGGGGGGGCGTGGTCGGAGCGGTATCCTGCCTGCTGATCTTTGTGCTCAGCATGAATTGGGCGTACGCGCTGCTGGGCGGGATTATCTTGGGCCTGACCGCGTGGTACTACCCTGTCGCCTGGGTGAACCGCTGCGCCCTGCAGCGGAAGAACCTGATGTCCAAGGCCATGCCCTATGCCATCGACCTGATTACCGTGGCGATGGAGGCGGGGCAGGACTTCGGGGCGGCGGTGCGGAACCTGGTGAATGACGGACCGCACGGGCCATTGCGGGATGAGTTCGGGGTGACGTTGCGCCACGTGGAGTTGGGCAAGTCCCGGATCGAGGCCCTCAAGGCGATGTCCGACCGGATCCAACTCGACGAGTTCCGGTCGTTGGTCACCTCGGTGATCCAGAGCAGCGAGATGGGCGCGAGCATTGCCAGCACGCTGAAGATCCAGGCGGAGGAGATCCGCCGTGCCCGGCACCACCGGGCCGAACGGCAGGCCGCCCGGGCTCCGTCGCTGATGATGATACCGACCGCCTTGTTTATTTTGCCCGCCGTGTTCATTATCATTGTGACCCCGATTCTCATTCGGGCCAAGGACTCGGGGATCATGACGTATATGAAGGGCGGGGGAGGCTAAGGGTATGCTGAGATTAACGTTGGAGCAGGGCGCGCCCGCAGGCGCGGTCTTTGTGTTGAAACCCGGGGAAAACCTCTTGGGCAGATCTCATTCCGCAGCCGTGCGGCTCGGCTCTCCCGATATTTCAGGAACCCATGCGAAGATCACGGTTTCCGGCGACGAGGCGGTGCTGGAGAACCTGAGCCGGTTCGGT
>JBAXWQ010000437.1:0-1557 GCA_037128315.1 Opitutia bacterium
GTAGTCGCGCTTGATCGGCGCGTGGGGGTGGACGGCGGGACCCGAGGGAGCAGAGGCAGCAGGGGAACTCATGAGTGGGTTAACAAGGTTCAGCGGCGCAACAATTGCCCCGCCAGCCGTTACTTGGTTTCCTCTTTCTTGGGTTTCTCGATCATGACCTTGCTGCCGTCCTTGAGGCTGCGGCTGATGGCCGCGTAGGTACCGGAGACAATCTCCTCGCCCGCCTTCACGCCGTTGGTCACGGCGATGTAGGTGTTGTCGGCGATGCCGGTCTCGACTTTGCGCAGCTTGACCGTGTCCCCCGCCTTCACAAAGACCACGCGTTCAAAAACATCCCGGTTGCGCCGGGCTTCCTGGCGCTCGCTTGAAACCTCCAGGTCGTTGCCGGAGCGTTCCTTCGCCTGCTTGGCCTTTTCCTGCTGGAGTTGCTCGGTCGTTTTGCCGCCGGCGGCGCGGACGGTCACGCTCTGAATTGGCACGGCGACGACGTTCTCGACGGTCTGGGTCTCGATGTCCACCGTGGCGCTCATGCCGGGCCGCAGCTTGGCCTCCGGGGCCTTGATGCTGATCCGCACGAGAAAATTGGTGACCTCATCCGAGGCTGAGGACGCGGCGGATTGCGCCCCGATGGTGATGGCCGAGCTGCTGATTTCGCGGACTGCGCCGTTGAACTTGCGGCCGGGAAACGCATCCACCGTCACAATGGTGTGGTCGCCCACCTTGACGTTGATGATGTCGTTCTCGTTCACCTTCACGCGCACCTCCATGTTGTCGAGATTGGCCATGCGCATGATCTCGGTGCCGGCAAACTGGTTGGTTCCAACCACCCGCTCGCCGACCTCGCTCGTCAGGGAGCTGATGGAGCCGTCCACGGGGGCATAGATGGTCGTCTTGGAGAGCTGGTCCCGGGATTGATTGAGGGATCCCTCCGTGCGGCGGATTTGGGCGAGCGCATTGTCGTAGTTGGCCTGCGCCACCTCCAAGCCAGTCTTCGCCGCCGTGTAGTCAGAGTCGGAAATGAGCTTCTTCGCAAAGAGATCGTCGCTGCGCTTGAAATCCTCCTGCGCCTTCAGCAACTGGGCCTTGCCCTGGACCGCGGTGGTGCGGGCGGCGACCAGGCCGGCCTCCTGCTGCTCCAGCTGCGCCTGATAGAAGTCGGGTTTGATCTTCACCAGCAGGTCGCCTTTCTTGACGCTCTGGCCCTCCACCACGGGAATCGCGATGAGCTCGCCGGCGACCTCGGGGGAAATCTTGACCTCGATCTCGGGCTGAACCTTGCCGGTGGCCGTGACGAGGTGGGTGATGGTCCGCACCACCGCCTTTTCCGTAGTGACAGGGATGGGTTTCTCCCCCTGCCGCTTGGAGGCGACCACCGCGGCGACGATGATGAGGACGAGCACCACCCCGAGGATGATGAACAGCGTGCGCTGGGATTTCTTTTTCTTGGGAGTGGCCGGGGTCGGCGTGCTGGAGGGCGTCGTGGAAGCAGTCATGATAATCGATGGATGGGTCAGATTGGCGGTAAAATCAATGCCTTGGCCAGTGCTTTAATTAAGG
>JBAXWQ010000438.1:0-1551 GCA_037128315.1 Opitutia bacterium
ATTCGGCGGGTGCAATGCGTGCCTTGTGTTTCGCCGCGTCACCTGATATGAACCCTGCATGAAAGCGCCACAGAACAGAAAAGTCTTCGTGATTGGTTACGGGGCGGCCACCCCGCTGGGGAGGACCTTCGCCGAAACATGGGAACGGGCCGTCCGGGGCGATGCCGGTTTCAGGAAGGTGACCCGCTGCAAGGTCGAGTCCGTCTGTGACGTGGTCGGCGAGATCCCGGACTGGAATCCCCGGGCGCTCGATTTCGTCGATGAGAAGGAGGCGTACAACTGGAACGCATCCTTTGTCATTCTCACGATGGCAGTCTGCCACGAGGCGCTCTCCCATGCCGGTCTGCCGCTGAACGAAGAGACCGCCCCGAGGACCGCCTGCCTGATCGGCTCGGCCATCAACGGGGTCGATGCCTTCCGGACGGCGATGGTCAATTTTCAGGAAAAAGGCCCGCTAAAGATCAGCCCCTACCTGCTGCCGAACCTCTGTGCCAACCTTCCCTCAGGGAAGGCGGGGATGCTGCTGGGCTTCACAGGACCGGTTTTTTCTCCGCAGGGGGCCTGCGCCTCCGGCAACCATGCCATCGGCATCGGCGCCCGAATGATCCGGGATGGGGACTGTGATTTTGTTCTGGCCGGGGGGGTGGATGCCCCGATCATACCGGAGATCATTCACGGCTTCAACAACATGAACGCGACCGTCAAGATTCTTCCCGGTGATCGCGCTTTTACTGACCCCGCTCAGGCCTCCCGCCCGTTCAGCGTTGACCGGCGCGGCTTTGTCCTCTCCGAGGGGGCCGGCGTCATCGTGCTGGAGCGCATCCTGGCCCGTTACCATGGCGACCTCGCCGCCGCCGGGCTGGAGTCGGTGATCTTTGGCCATATCGGCGACAACCACGTCCACGTCAACATCCTCCCGCGCACGCAGGCCGAGTATGACCGGGGCAAGGCGCTGTATCGGGAATGGGCCGGCATCGTCACGGCGCTGGGCGGTTCGGTCTCGGCCGAACACGGCATCGGCAAGATCAAGGTGGCACTGCTCGAAGTCCAGTACGGCGCGGCAGGCATTGACGAGATGAGAAAACTGAAACGGCTGTTCGATCCCGACGCGCGGCTGAACCGCGGCAATTTGTTTACACGCTGAGTCTGCACGAGCAGACAAAATCATCAAAAAGAAAGAAGGTCAGACATGAAGGCCATGAAGCTCACGGGCATTAATCGCATTGAAAGCATGGAGACTCCCACCCCCAAGATCGTCCAGCCGGACGATGTGCTGATCCGCATGAAGGTGGTCGGCGTGTGCGGTTCCGATGTCCATTATTTCCAGAACGGGCAGATCGGCAGCCAGGTGGTCACCTATCCGTTCACGGTCGGCCATGAGGGAGCGGGCGTCGTGGAGGCGGTCGGCCCGGGCGTCACGCGGGTGCGGGTCGGCGACCGGATCGCCGTCGAGCCGGCGATGTCGTGCGGGGCCTGCGACCAATGCCTGGCGGGACGGCCGCACACCTGCCGCAAGCTCCGCTTCCTCGGCTGCCCCAAACAGGCCGAGGG
>JBAXWQ010000439.1:0-1551 GCA_037128315.1 Opitutia bacterium
CCCCGCCTTCCTGTTTCAGGGAGTAACCGCCCGGCGTGGCCTGGGCTGGTTTGGCGGCGGCCTTGGCCGCCAGCTTCGCTTCAACGGCCACGATGGTCGCGGCCAGCTTCGCCTCGAGGTCCGCCAGATGCACCGGGTTGATGGTCGCAACCGATACCTTGCGCGCCACCGGATCGACACGCACGGCGCGAACCTCCGGTTGATCGCGCAGAAAGCGCACCAGCTCCTCGGTCCAATTTTGGTCAGCGGCAGTGGGAACGGACATATTAAGCAAATGATGCGTCGAATGGTCCGGCCCGCAAATTGATTTGCTGCGCGAGGAAATTGATTTGCTGCGCATCGATTAACCCGCTCTTTGGCGCCCATGATTGGGCTGAATGATGACGGCCATCTCCCGGCGGAAGCCGGGCCCAAGCCGACCCGGATGCGCGAACTGACCTCGGAGATATTTTCCGAGGTCGGGCAGCTGTGCGCAGCCCTCCAACTCGAGCATCGCCCGGAGCAGGCGCAGATGGCCTCCGCCGTGGCGGCGGCCCTGCGGGAGGACCAGAATCTCCTGTTCGAGGCCGGCACCGGGGTCGGCAAGTCCCTCGCCTACCTGATACCCGGTATCATCCACGCCGTCGATCAAGGCCGCCAGCTGATCGTCTCCACGCACACTATTTCCCTGCAGGAGCAGATCCAGCAGCAGGATCTGCCAATCTGCCGCCGCGTCTTTCAGGCCGCGCCGGCGCTGGCCCGCTATACGGACTTTCGCTCCACGGTGCTGGTTGGCAAATCCAACTACCTGTGCCCCACGCGCCTGGGCCATGCGCTCGCCGACCGTACCACGCTGTTTGCCGATGCGGATGATGATGGGCTGCAGCGCATCGCCGCATGGGCCGGCACCACGACGACCGGCTTGCGGCACGAACTCAAGCCGCCGCCCCGGCCGGAAGTGTGGGACGCCGTCAGTGCCGACTCCTCCGCGTGTGCCCGCAAACACTGCGATGCGGAAAAATGCCACTACCAGCGCGCGCGGGTCCGGCTGCGCACCGCCCAGGTGATCATCGTCAACCATGCGCTGCTTTTTGCCCTCATCAATGCCGGTGGCGCCCCGTCACATGCCGCCGGCTCGGAAACCCGCGGGGTGCTGTTTCCGGACGACTTCCTGGTCCTCGACGAGGCCCATACCGTGCCGGAGGTGGCGACGGACAATTTCGGACTTTCCCTCAGCAGCTACAGCCTGGATCGGGCCCTCAAGTATCTCTTCAACCCCCGCACAAAGCGCGGGCTGTTGCGCAAGCATGGGGGACCGGCCGCACAGCAACTGGTCCTTGATGCGCTCGACGCCTCACAGCTTTTTTTCAACTTCATCGCCGACAAGATGCTGACCCCCCGCCCCGTGGTGCGTCTGCGGGAACCCAACCCGGCCGAACCGGTCCTCGACGGGCCGCTCGGCGCCCTCCACCGGTTGCTCGGCAAGCTGGGGGACAAGCTGGAGGATGGCCGCGAGCATGACGAGATGCTGGAGCAGCAGCAGCGCATCAAGGGCCTGCAGGCCGGCCTGAA
>JBAXWQ010000044.1:0-17231 GCA_037128315.1 Opitutia bacterium
GGCATTCATCCGGCGGTGCAGAACCAGATCTTTGTGCCACTGCTCTGCACGTCAGGGGAGACCAACGTGGGCGTCGCGCGCCTGATGGACTTCATTGCGAAGTACGGTTCCTCGCCCGAGGACCGGCGGACGGTTGGTGCCACCACCAGCGACAGCGGTCAGCCCTGCCTGGCCCGTCTCGATGGCGCCGAGCCGGTGGCCTACGTGTTCAAGACGCTGACCGATCCTTTGAGCGGCGACCTCTCGTTTTTCCGGGTTTATTCGGGCGTGATCCGGGCCGGCATGGAAATGCACAACAGCGAACGCCGGGTGACCGAACGCATGGGGCAGCTGTACCGGCTCAATGGCAAGCTGCGCACCCAGGTCGAGCAACTCTCGGCCGGCGACATTGGCGCCACCGTCAAGCTGAAGGACACGCACACGGGGAACACCCTCTGCGATGCCCGCCACGCCATCGTCCTGCCGAAGGTCAGCTATCCCGTGCCCTACACCTCGGCGGCGCTCAAGCTCAACGCGCCGGGCGACGAGGAAAAACTGGCCGCCGGGCTCGCCGCCCTGCACGAGGAGGACCCGGCCTTCAGCTACCACACCGATCCGGAGATCCACCAGTTTCTCATCTCGGCCCAGGGCGAGTTGCACCTGGAGGTCCTGTTCGAGCGCCTGAAGCGCCGCTACAAGGTGGATGTTTCGCTGGAGCAGCCAAAGATCCGCTATCGCGAGACCATCCGCGGCAAGGCCGAGGCCCGCTACCGGCACAAGAAACAGACGGGCGGAGCCGGCCAGTTCGCCGAGGTGTGGATGCGCGTCGAGGCCGGGCCGCGCGACAGCGGCGTGAGCTTCACCCAATCACTCGCCGGGCAGGATGTGGACCGGATCTTCGTCCCCTCGGTGGAAAAAGGCGTGAAATCGGTCTGCCAGGAGGGCGTGCACGCCGGCTTCCGGGTGACGGATGTGAAGATCGACTTCTTCGGCGGCAAGATGCACCCGGTTGATTCGAAGGACATCGCCTTCCAGATTGCGGGCTACTTTGCCTTTCGCGAGGGGTTCCAGGGAGCCAAGCCCTGCCTGCTTGAGCCCATTCACGAACTGGAGATCAGGTTGCCGGAGGATTTCGTCGGCCGGGTGGTCGGCGACCTGTCCAGCCGGCGCGGCAAGATTCTCGGCATGGATGTGAACGGGCGCCTGCAGGTGATCCGCGCCCACGTCCCCGCCGCCCAGCTGTACCACTACGGCACGGCCCTGCGCTCGTTGACCGGCGGCCGCGGGCTGCACAGCGAAAAATTCAGCCATTACGAGGAACTCGCGGCCGACCAGGAAAAGAAGCTGGTCGGCGAGTATCAGGCCGCCCGCGCCGCCGGCACCGCGGGACACAACCACAATCATTGAGGGGAGGGGAAATTGGTCATCGTTCAGTGGTCATTTTTCATCGTGCAATGAACGATGAACATTGATCGATGAACGTTGAACAATGACCGATAGTCGCGACTGCCCGCGTTCCCCGCACTCGTCTCTTGCCAAGCTCCGCACTTGGCATGATAAGCGCTTCTCTCCTCGCTGATGCCCGCGCCGATCTCACGCCCGCTGCTCCCTTCTGGTTTGAAGTTGCTCGATTGGTTTCTGCGCGGCTGGACCACCCTGGTCTTCGTTTTTCTCTACGTGCCGATCGCGGTCCTCGTGATCTATTCGTTCAACTCCTCGCGGCTGAACATTGTCTGGGAAAACTTCACCCTGCACTGGTATGAGCGGCTCTTCGCGGACGGGCCGATCATCCGGGCGGCCGAGAACAGCCTGCTGATTGCCACGGCCAGCACGATTCTCTCCGTCATTTTGGGCACGGTCGGGGCCTGGCTCCTGCACCGGTACCGTTTCCGCATGGCCCGCGGCATCCAGACGCTGGTGGCCCTGCCGATGGTCATGCCGGAAATCCTCATGGGCATCAGCCTCCTGATTTTGTTCGCCACGGCGGGGGTGCGCCTGGGCTTCACCACGGTGATCATCGGGCATGTGACCTTCTGTTTTCCCTTCGTGCTGGTGGCGGTCCAGGCCCGGCTGCAGGGCCTGGATCCCGCGCTGGAGGAGGCGGCGCTCGACCTGGGCGCCAGCCCGCTGCAGGCCTTCTGGTATGTCATCGTGCCGTGCCTGCGGCCGGCCATCATCGCCGGCGCCCTCATGGCCTTCACCCTCTCCATGGATGAATTGATCGTCACCTTCTTTATCCGGAGTGCGGCCGCGACCACCTTGCCGATCCAAGTCTATGGCCTCGCCCGCGTCGGGCTCAACCCCATGCTCAACGCCCTCTCCGCCATCTTCATCCTTGCCACCGTATCCTTCGTCCTTTTCTCCGACTATCTCAACAAACTGGCCCGCCGCTGAAAATTATCGTCACTCCCCCCATCATGAAATCCATCAAGACCGCGCTTATCTTTCTCACGATCCTCGTCGCTCCCGTCCTGCTCCGGGCGGCGGGTGAACTCAACCTGTTCGGCTGGTCCGAATACGTCCCGCAGGAGGTCATCGACGGTTTCACCAAGGAAACCGGCATCAGGGTCAACTTCGAAACCTACGCCTCCAATGAGGAATTGCTGTCCAAGCTCGTC
The DNA here is from genome assembly GCA_037128315.1 of Opitutia bacterium. Lineage (GTDB taxonomy): Bacteria > Verrucomicrobiota > Verrucomicrobiia > Opitutales > Opitutaceae > Lacunisphaera. Next base: position 2,598 of record JBAXWQ010000044.1, read on the forward strand.
GCGGGGGGCGGGGCCTACGATCTGATCCAACCGTCCGAGTACACGGTCGAGCTCCTGATCCGCCGCAACATGCTGGCGCCCCTCGATCGGGCCAAGCTGCCCAACCTGAAAAATATCGGCCCCGATTTCCTCAATCTGCCTTACGACCCGTCGGGCAAATACAGCATCCCCTACATGACCGGCACGGTGGGCATCGTCGTGAACACCGAGAAGGTCAAGGAACCCATCAAGGGTTACCTGGACGTGTTCCAGGCCAAGCACGCCGACCGCCTGGTCGTGCTGAACGACAACCGTGAACTCGTCACGTGGGCGCTCCATACCCTGGGCCTGACCTCGAGCGACGTCTCCGCCGCGAACCTGGCCAAGGCCCGGCCCATTGTGGGCGCCTGGGTCAAGCTGGTGAAGGTCTTCGACTCCGACAGCCCCAAGACCGCCCTGCTCAACGGGGACGTTGATATCGGCATCGTGTGGAGCGGGGAGGCGGCGATCTGCTGGAATGAGAACAAGAAGTTCCACTATGTCCTGCCGGTGGAGGGCGCCCATATGTTTGTAGACAGCCTTTGCATCCCGGCCACGGCCAAGAACAAGGCGGCGGCTCACCAGTTCATGAACTACATCATGCGGCCCGAGGTTTCGAAGCTCATCTCCGACAAGTTCCCCTACACCAATCCCAACCTGGCCGCCCGCAAACTGCTGTCCGCGGAGCAGCTGGCCAATCCCGCCAGCTACCCGGCCAGCAGCAAGCTGGAGACCTTCCGCGACATCGGCGCCGCGGCGGCCGATATCGACAAACTGGTCACCGACCTGAAGAGCGCACAGTGAGCATGCCATCTTCTGTAGCGGCGATCTATGACCGCCGCCTCCTTTCACTTCTGGCCGATCGGCGGTCATAGACCGCCGCTACAGCGTCATGTCTGCTCCCGCCCTTGCTCCGACCGACCGCCGCCGACCCGGCTGGCGGGCCTGGGCGCTGCTCCTGCCGATGGTGGCCTGGCTGCTGCTGTTCGTCGTGGTCCCCACGGGCATTCTTTTCGTCTACAGTTTCTGTGAGCGCGACGAGGTGGGGGGGGTGATCTTTCAATTCACGCTGCGCAATTACCAGCGGGTGCTCGACCCGGTCTATCTCTCGATTTTCGTCCGCTCCGTGGGCTACGCGGGCCTGACCACGATCATCTGCGTGGTGGTGGGTTACCCGGTGGCCTACTACATGGCCCGGGCCACCGAGGAAAAACGGAACCGGCTGCTGCTGCTGGTCATGGTGCCGTTCTGGACGAGTTTCCTGATCCGCACCTACGCCTGGATCACCATCCTGAAGCAGGAGGGCCTTTTGAACGGCCTGCTCCAGTCGCTCCACCTGACCGCCGCACCGCTGAGCCTGCTCTACACCCCGACGGCGGTCGTCATCGGCCTCGTCTACGCCTATCTGCCCTTCATGATTCTGCCGATCTATGGCAGCGCCGAGAAGCTCGACAATTCGCTGATCGAGGCGGCCTATGACCTCGGCGCCGGACCCCTCCGGGCCTTTTCCGCCGTCATCGTGCCATTGACGATGCCGGGCATCGCGGCGGGGACGCTGCTGGTGTTTGTGCCCGCGATCGGCATGTTCGCCATCACGGACCTGATGGGGGGAGCCAAGGTGCCGATGATCGGCAATGTGATTCAAAACCAGTTTCTCCAGGCCCGCGACTGGCCCTTCGGCGCCGCGCTGGGCGTGGTCTTCATGCTGATGTTTGCCGTCACCTATATCATCCTCCAACGTCGCGGCGCGCGCCTGGCCGAATGAGCGGCCCAAGCGCCAAGGCAGTGATGGCCACAACAAGCACAATAGTGCGGGAGCGATTAGACTTTCCAGGCGCCTATCAGCCTTCGCCAAGGCTACGGCCGACGCGTAGGGGCACGGAAAATCTCCGCCCGGAGGACAAACATGTTTCGTGAATTTTTGTGGCCAATTGAATTCTCTGCGGATTGTGATGGATCTGCGCATTAATCATCCCGCATGAGCGATACCAACGGCCAACCCATGATCGAGATCCGCGGCGTCACTAAGCGCTTCGGCAGCTTCACGGCGGTCAACAACGTCAGTCTGACGGTCCGGACCGGTGAGTTCATCACGCTCCTCGGCCCCTCCGGCTGCGGCAAGACCACGCTGCTGCGCCTGCTCGCCGGCTTCGAGACGCCGGATGAGGGCGCCATCTTGCTCGACGGCCAGGATGTGTCGCATCTGCCCCCGTACCGGCGGAGCGTCAACCAGGTGTTCCAGAGCTATGCGCTTTTCCCCCACCTGACCGTGCGCGAAAACGTCGGCTTTGGCCTGCGCATGCAGCACGTGCCGCCCGAGGATGCCGGGGTGCGGATCCGCGAGGCCCTGGCCACGGTCTCGCTCGAGACCATGGCGGAGCGCCGGCCGGACCAGCTGTCGGGCGGACAACGACAGCGCGTCGCCTTGGCGCGGGCGATCGTCTGCCGGCCGAAGGTGCTGCTGCTCGACGAACCCCTGTCGGCACTGGACGCCAAGCTGCGGCACGGCATGCAGCTCGAGTTGAAACACCTGCAGCGCCGGCTGGGCCTGACGTTTGTCTTCGTGACCCACGACCAGGAGGAGGCGCTGACGATGTCCGACCGCATCGCCGTCATCAACGGCGGGCGTATCGAGCAACTCGGCCCCGCGAGCGAGATCTACCACAAGCCGCGCACGCCGTTTGCCGCCGACTTCATCGGCCAGGCCAATCTGCTCAGTGTCACGGTGGTCAGTCGCAACGGCCCCACGGCCCGGGTGCGGCTCGATGATGGCCAGGAATTGACCGTGGCCGCCGCCGAATTGCCCGCGACGGCGGTGAAGGCGCTCGTCTCCATCCGCCCGGAGAAAATCCATATCTCCAAGCACCCGGTGCAGGCGGAGAATGTGTTTGAAGCGAAGATTCATGAGGAGATCTTCCAGGGGGCCACGGACCAGCTCTGGCTGGTCACCGATCGGGGCACGCGGCTCCACGCCCTGGTGGCCAACGAAAGCGCGATGAACGAGGCCTTCCACGAGGGCGACCGCGTCTACTGCGGCCTGCACCTGGACGACCTGGTGATCGTGCAGTCGGAATAGCACTCGATCACAGACGGGCTGATTATTGGCCACAAAAAGGCGCAATAGTGAGTGAGCGATGAGACTCTCAAGGCGCCTATAGGCGCGCGGAACACTCTCAGTAGCGGTTAATGGCCCTTTGTGCTTTTTCGTGGCCAAAACTCAGGTCTGGAGATTCGGGGTTATCGGCTTACTAGTGGATCATGATCGCCGCGGTTCATTTCAAGAACTTCAAGGCCCTGCGCTCGGCGGCTGTGCGCCTGCAGCCCTTCAATCTGGTCATCGGTCCCAACGGCAGCGGCAAGACCAGCCTCATTGAGGCCCTCCTGCGGCTGCGCACACTCTCCGGCCTGCCGGTGGTGCACGCCCACGACCGGCAGCAGCAGTCGCCGGCCGGGCCGCAGATCGAGTTCCATTTCACGCCGCCCTTCCAAGACGTGCGCGTGACCCTCGGCTGCAGTGCCAACGAATTCGTCTGCAATTTGCTCATCGTCGATCACCCGCCGGGTCTGGAAGGAGAAGGGCAGTGGGCCGAGCTCCGCACCCGGCTCCAGGGCATTCACGCCTTTCGCTTCGACCACTATGCCATGGGCGGGACCGCGCTGCGCAGTACCGGGGGCACGCTCGCCTCCAACGCCGGCAATCTGGCGGCGGTGCTGGCGCGGCGCCGGACAGAGGCCCCGACAGCCTTCGCCCACTTGGAGAAGGATTTTCTGCGCCTCGTGCCCGAGTTTGCCGGCTTGGATTTTCGCGACGCGGGGAAGGGACGCGTCGAATTGCTGGCGCGGCTCAAGCAAGGTGCTGAGCCGCTGCCGGCGGGGGATTTGTCCCAGGGCACCCTCTATCTGCTGGCGATGCTGACTCTGGCCCACGATCCGACACCGCCCAGCGTGATCTGTATCGAGGAAGTCGACCGCGGGGTGCACCCCCGTCTGCTCCGCGAGGTGCGCGATGCGCTCTACCGCTTGAGCTATCCGCTGGCCGGCGAGAATTCCCGTCCGGCGGTGCAAGTCATCGCCACCACGCATTCGCCCTACTTGCTGGATCTGTACCGGGATCATCCCGAGGACGTGGTACTGGCCAACAAGCAGGGCAACGCCGCAACGTTGGAGCGGCTGTCGGAACGGGCGGATATCATCGAGCTGATGAAGGAAACCAATCTCGGCGACCTCTGGTACAGCGGTATCCTCGGCGGCGTGCCGGGCGAATGAATTCACCAATCCACCCGAATGGTTTTAGCCGCAAAAAAGCACAACAATCCGACGGCCGGTGAGGCTGACAAGGCGCCTATAGGCGCGCGGAAAGTTGGCGCCGATGGTGGATGCCCTTTTTGTGGCTCTTCGTGGCCAAGCTCCGAATGAAACTCGCGCTCCTCAGCGAATCGCCGGCGGATGAGGCGGCCCTCGAGGTGTTGGTGGGCTATGTGCTCGGCACACCCTTCGAGCGGGTGGCGCCCGCCCTGCGCGCGCGCGGCTGGCCCTCCGTCGAACAGGTGCTGCCGGCGATCTTGCGGCATCTCTATTTCAACACGGACGCCGACGGTCTGGTGGTCGTCGTGGACTCGGATGACTCAGTGGTGCACACGGCCGAGCACGAGGCGCCGGCGTATCATCACCCCGGGTGCCGAATGTGCCGGCTGCGCAGGGTATTTCGGCGGGTCTTCAAAAATCTCCCCCCGGCGCGCGGCCGGCAGCGCGTGCTGCGGGCGGTGGGTCTGGCGGTGCCGGCGGTCGAGGCCTGGTATCTGTGTGGTCGCGACACCTCGATCACCGAGGCGGCATGGACCGACGGCCAGCTAAACGGTCGGCTCCCCTACACCCGGCGCGAATTGAAATGGCGGGTCTATGGCACGGAGCGGCCGACGCTGCCCCACGAGATCAAGCGGGCCGTCCAGGAAGTGACCCGCCACCAGGGTGACGTCCGCCGGCTGGAGAATGACTTTCCCCAAGGCTTTGGTGCGCTGGCCCGGGATTTGCGAAGCTGGCGGGTGGGGTAGGGCGAGTATTCAAATCCACGCAAGATCAGTTTCCCGTCTTGCTAAGCGAAGTGAAGTCTAGCCACTAGGCTGGTGCGACATCCCTGCTTGCGCTTGCGATCTGCCTTCGCTGCCGTGGATCCTTCGCTCCGCTCAGGATGACAAACGATTTCTGGCTACGCACCCTGGTGTGTCAGCATTCAGCCTCCAAAGGTAGGGCTTGCCCGTAACCGCCGGAACCGCACTGTTTTGGTTGTACCCTGAAATGAAATTACCCCGCGTTTCACTGGCTGCGCTCATGGGCGCGCAGGCCCAAGTCACCTTCAACGACTGTGCGGCGAAATTCATGCTGATTGCCCTGGCGCAGCAGCTTGCCCGCCAGAGCGGGGTCGATGCCAAGCCCATGATCTCGCTGATCGCGGCCTTGCTGATTCTCCCCTACATCCTGTTCGGCCCGCTGTGCGGCTGGCTCGCGGACCGTTTCTCCAAGCGCACCGTGATCAATGGCTCCCTGCTCCTGCAAATTGGCGTGATGGGACTTTTGGCGGCCGCCGTCTGGCTGAAACTTTATTGGCTGATGCTGGGGAGCTTTTCCCTGCTGTCCGTGCAGGCGGCGATCATGGCCCCGGCCAAGCGCGGCATCATCCTCGAATACGTCGGCCTGGAGCGCTTGTCGCGCTACGTCGGCTACATGGAGATGTTCAACATCACCTCGATTTTGGTGGGCTCGTTTGCGGGCGGCTGGATGTTCTCCCACTGGCTGGGCGACTCCGGCGATCCCTGGCGGGCGGCGCTTGGGGTCGTGCTGACGCTCTGGGTCTTGTCCGTCGTGGCCTGGGCGATTTTCCAATTCGCCGAGCCGACGCCGGCCCAGTCCGACATGCCGTTCAGCTGGAGCCTGTGGGTGCGGCATTTCACCCTGGCCCAGGAAGTCCGGCAGGACCGGCCCCTGTGGCGCGCGACGATGGGCGTCTGTTTTTTCTACGGCGTCGGCGGCTATGTTTCCCTGCTGTTACCCCAGGTGGCCTATGAGTTGACGTCGGGTGGGGCCCGGACCGGCGCCATCTCCAGCCTGATGCTGCTGATGGTGGGCGTCGGTACGCTGGTGGGCAATTTATCCGCGGGGCTGTATTCCCGCCGGGGGGTCGAACTCGGGCTGGCGCCGCTGGGCGGCATCGTGCTCGCCGGGGCCCTGTTAATGCTTGGCTTCGCCCCGCCGGGCACGGGTCGGTTCACGGCCCTGCTGATCACAGCGGGATTTTCCACCGGACTCTTCCTGGTGCCCCTGTACGCCTTTATCCAGAATTACGCGGGCAACCACCGGCGCGGCCGCATTCTGGCCGGGGTCAGCCTCCTGGACAGCCTCGCCGGGCTGGCCGTGAGCGGCTTGTACTGGTTGGTCGCGAGCGACGCCGCCCTGGGCTGGACCGCGGCGACCCAGTTTTTCCTCCTGACTGGACTGGCCCTGCTCATGGTGGCGTACGGGCTTTGGCATCTGCCCCACCAGACGGTGTGCACCGTGATGCGGCTGATTGGCCCACTGTTCTACAAGGTCAAGGTCAAGGGCATCGGGCAGGTGCCCGAGGGCGGCGCCTTGGTGATCTGCAACCACCTGTCCTATGTCGATGCCGTCGTGCTGCAGATCGCCTCACCGCGGCCGCTGCGCTTTGTCGTTTTTGCCGGGTTCATGAAAAGCCCCGTCATGCGCTTCCTCCTCCGGGCCTCGGGCGTCATCCCCGTCACCGCGAACAAGCCCCTGAAGGGGATTCGCCTGGCCGCCGAGGCGGCGAAAAACGGCGAACTGGTCTGCGTCTTCCCCGAGGGGGCGATCTCGCGCACCGGCCAGCTCATGGAGCTGAAGCGCGGATTCAGCCGGATTGCCGAGATGGCCCAGGTGCCGGTGGTGCCGGCCGTCATCGACGGCCTGTGGGGCTCCATCTATTCCTTCGCCGGCAACCGCTACCTGTGGAAGGCCCCGCGCCTGATGCCGACCGCCGTCTGCGTGGAGTTCGGCAAGAACATTCCCCCGGCCGAGGCCGACCGGGCCACGGCGCGCATCGCCATGCTGGATCTGGCGGAGGATGCCTTTCAGGAACGGCCCGTGTTGCGGCGCAATCTGGCGCGTGAGGTCGTGCGCTCCATGGCCCGGCGGCCCTGGCATGTGGATATCGTGGACCGGACGGCCGAACGCCGACCCATGACGGCGGCGCAGTTGCTGGCGGTGGCGGCGGCCTTTTCGCGCCGACTGCGGAGAAATGTCCCGGAAAAACGCATCGGCATCGTGCTCCCGCCTGGCATCGGGGCGCACCTTGCCAACCTGGCCATCGCCTGTGCCGGCAAGACGCCCGTCAACCTGAACTTCACCGCCGGCCGACTGGCCATCGAGGCCAGCCTGCGCATCGGGGAGATCCGGACGGTGATCACGGCCGATGCCATGCGGGCCAAGGTGCCCAATTTTCCCTTTCCCGAAAACACGCTCGACCTGAAGGCGGAGTTGACGGCGATGGGCGGCAAACGGGCCATTTTTCCCTGGCTGCTTGCGGCCTGGCTGCTGCCGAACCAATGGATGGCCGACCTGCTGGACCTGCCCCGCATCGGCAACAACGAGGAGGCGGCCCTGCTTTTCACCAGCGGCAGCTCCGGTGAGCCCAAGGGCGTGGTGCTTACGCACCGCAACATTCTGGCGAACTGCGCCCAGATATCCTCCCTCTCTATTTTGCCTCACACCGCGGTCATGCTGGGGTGCCTGCCCATCTTCCACTCCTTCGGGTTTACGGCCACCTTGTGGTATCCCCTCCTGCGCGGCTGCCGGATCATCACGGTTCCGAGTCCGCTGGATACGCGCAAGATCGCCGAGTCCATCCAGCAGGAAAAGGCCTCCGTCATGCTGGGGGCGCCGACCTTCATCCGGCCGTTGCTGAAGAAAGCCACCAAGGAGGAACTGCAGTCGCTCCACTTGGTGGTCACGGGGGCGGAAAAGCTCCCCATGGATCTCTACGAAGGTTTCCTCGCCGCTTTCGGCATCGAGATTTTGCAGGGCTATGGCCTCACCGAAACCACCCCGGCGTCCAATCTCAACCAGCATCATCCGCCCATCACCACCACGACCGCGGAGCCTCAGCTGGGCAAGAAGACCGGGGCCGTCGGCCGACTGCTGCCGGGCATGACGGCCCGCATCGTGGATCCCGCAACCCACGCGGAACTCCCGATGGGGGAAACCGGCATGGTCTTGATGCGGGGCGCGAATGTGTTTCCCGGCTACCTCAAGGATGCGGAAAAGACCGCCGCCGCCTTCAGGGATGGCTGGTTCATCACCGGCGACCTCGGCCGGTTCGATGAGGACGGCTTTCTGTTCATCGAGGGCCGGCTCTCCCGCTTCTCCAAGATCGGCGGCGAGATGGTGCCGCATGGCACGATCGAGCAGCACCTGATCGATGCCTTTGGGTGGGACGAGCACGAGGGCCCGTCCGTGGCGGTGGCCGGTGTCCCCGACGCCGCCAAGGGCGAGTCGCTCGTGCTGCTGACCACCCGGGATGTCAGCATCGCCGAGATCCGCGCCAAGCTGCTCGACGCCGGCTTGCCCAACCTCTGGGTGCCCAAGATTATCGTTCGGGTGGCCGCCATCCCGGTCCTTGGGACGGGCAAGATGGATTTGAAGGCCTGTCACACTCTCGCCATCGAGCACGCCGCCGCGCAGGGCCTCAGGTAGCCTCGCCGTGGAGGGCCCGCGTCTCTGCGGGCCGCGGCTCGCCGGGACCAGCCTCCGCCCACGGCTACGGCCCGGCAAGCACGAGCCCTCCATCGTGGAGAGGTTAACCCGATCAGCTCGTGCTGCCGGCTTCCCCCGGCCCGTGCTTTTCCCGCGCCAGCCAGAGCAGCAGGAAGGCCGCCCCACAGACGGCCACGCAGACGAGGAAGATGGCCCGGTAACCGATGTTGGTGGCGAGGGTGCCGAAGCTGAGATAGCCGAGGGTGGAGCCGATGCGATTGGCGGTCGTGTAGAGATTGGTCGCCGTCCCCGGCTGGTCGGGGATGTAGCCCTGGAAAAAGGTGATCGCGATGCCCGAGACCACGGCAATCATCGCCGCGCTGAGGACCTGCACCGGGTAGATGTGCCACGGTTCGCGCACCAGATAGAGCAGTGCGTAATAGGTGATGGCGATGATGAGCCCCAGGCGGATCAGCCGGCCAGGATTGCCCCGGGAGGCCAGCACGCCGAAGTAGACCATGAAGGGCAGCTCAAACACCGGCGCCACGCTGTAGGCGATCCCGATCTGCTGCTCGGTGCCGTGCAAAGTGCGCAGGATCATCAGGGGGAGATTCATCATGCCCATCGTCATGCACATGAAGACCAGCACGAACGCGGAGAAATAGCACAGCAGGTCGACGCGCCGCAGCAGCTGGGTCAGCGGCACCCGTGCCGCCGTGGTCGCCGCGGCGGGTGGCCGGGCCGGGATATACCGCCAGACAATAAGTAACAGGACAAGGAACAGTCCGGCGCAGACCAAAAATATGCCCCGGTAGGAGTAATGGATCATCACCCACGCCCCGAGCGCTGGGCCAATCGTCCATGCCAGCGAAAACATGAGCCGGAAAATGTTCATGTAGAGCGGGGCCTCGGCCGCCGCGACCCCCAGCCGGGGAAGGGATTCCCGCTGGTAGGCGAACAACTGGGCGAACGTGATTGAGGCGATGCCCAGCGCGAGTGAACCGATGACCGTGAGCCAGAGGATGTCGCGCACAAGGGCATAGCCGGCATAGCCCGCGGCACCGCAGACGCAGGCCAGCAGCAGAACCGTCCGCCGGCTCAGATGGGTGTCCGACCAGCGGGCCAGCACCGTGGTGAGCACGATGCCGCTGAGGGAGGTGATGGTCATGAACACCCCAAAGGCCCAGTTGGACATCCCGACCTCGATGGTGCCAAACATCGAATAGAAGGGGGCAACGAATGAATAGGCCAGACCGAGCACGAGGTTGCTCAGGATCATGATCAGGAACTCGGGTTGCCGGAGGAGCCGGCGCAGGGGGACCACGAGTTTTTGCATGCTGACAGGACTGGTCAGGGCGACGGTGCTTTCAAAGAAATTCGTAGCGGGCCTCTGACATACGCGGCCGACCAGCCCAATACCCTCCGCCCTGTCGGGCGCCCGTTCGGCTGAGCTCACGGCCGAAGCCCTCTTCAAGAGGGGATTCAATACCACGCAACCGATTGTTTGGGTCCCCCTCTAGAGAGGGGTGGCGCGTAGCGACGGGGTGTGTAATGGCAGCGTGCGCTTGCAGCGCCGCGGCCATTGCCTTTAGACAAAGGTCCACTCATGCCCGCTCCGCACACCGCCGCCACCCGCCAGCTCAAGCGCCGCCTCGGCGCGCGCGTCGACACGACCCCGGAGGGCTGTTGGACCGCCTCCTTCGACAGCAGCAAGATTTCCTTTCTGCCCGTCGCCGTCATCACGCCGCGGGCCGAGGCGGATGTCGGCGTCGTCCTCACCCTGGCAAACAAGTATCGAGTGCCGGTGACCGTGCGCGGTCGCGGCACGACCCTGATGGGCTCGGCGGCGCCCGTCCGGGGCGGCTGGGTGGTCGACATGCTCCGGCTGAACCAGATCACCATCGACGCCGATGCCGGCATGGCCCGCGTCGGGGCTGGCGCCACCACCGGGAAAATCCAGCAGGCGGCGGCGGCGCAGGGCTGGTTCTATCCGCCCGATCCGTCGTCGAAGGAATATTGCACCATCGGCGGCAACATTGCGTGCAATGCCGGCGGCATGCACGGGGGCAAATACGGGGTGACGCGGGACTTTGTCATCGCCCTCCGGGGCTACCTGCCGACGGGTGAATTCGTCCAATGGGGCACGGCGACCAAAAAATTCGCCGCCGGCTTCAATCTGCGCGACCTGTGGATCGGCAGCGAGGGCATGCTGGGCATCGTCACCGGCGCCGTGCTCAAGCTCATTCCCCAGCCGGCGGCGCGCTGGACACTGCTGACGGCCTTCACCGACGAGGTGGCCGCCCTCAAGGCGGCGCGGACGCTCTTCCGCTCCCATGTCCAGCCGGCGATCTGCGAGTTTCTCGACCGGGAGAGCGTGCTCTGCGCCGAGCGGGCCACCGGGAAAGCGGTTTTCCCGGGCCAGCCTGGTCTTCCGGTGATCTTGCTCGAACTCGCCGGTTCGGGCAGCGAAGTGGCGGAACTCAAGCAGGCGGTGCTGGCCTGGGCCCGGGCCGAGGCCCTGGCCTTTCAGGAGGCGACCAACCGCGACGAGGTCGAGCAACTCTGGGCGGTGCGCCGCAAGTGCTCGGGCGCCATGTTTGAGCTGGGGGACGCCAAGCTCAACGAGGACATCGTCATCCCGATGCGCAACTATGAGAAGTTCGCGAAGTTTCTCGCCCGGTTGAAGCGCGATTCAAAACTTCCCATACCGACTTTTGGGCACGTGGCCGATGGCAATTTGCATGTGAACATCATGTATCACCGCGCCGATCCGGCCGAGACCAAGGCCGCCGAGGCGGCGGTCCAGAAACTCATGGAGACGGTGGTGGCGATGGGCGGCGCCATTTCCGGCGAGCACGGCATCGGCCTGGCCAAGACACCTTTCCTCCGACTGCAGCACAACCAGGCCCAAGTGGGCGCCATGATTGCCGTCAAAAATGCTCTCGACCCGCGCGGCATCTGCAATCCGGGCAAGATGTTTGAGGTCGTCCGCATCTGGAAATACCCGAAGCTGCAGCTCAAGCTGCCGTGGGACCACAAGTGAGTTATCGTAGCGGCAGGCGTCCCTGCCTGCCGGTTCGGACATGGCAGGCAGGGACGCCTGCCGCTACTACGCCGTCTCCGCCGTGTCGGGGGTCGACGGCCGGTTGCTGACGTTGTTGCCATCGTTGGGCCGAAGCCGCCAGAACATCAGCGAGGAGAGCAGGGTGAGCCCCCCCATGGTCAGGAAGGAAAGATGGAGGGCCCGGATGAATTCCGTCTGGTCGGCCTGGGGGTGCACCCCGAGATAGAAGGCCGTGAGCAGGGAAGCGAGGGCGACGCCGAAGCTCCACGCCATCATCTGGGCGGTCAGCGCGATGCTGTTGGCCATGCTGGCGTCGCGGTCCGAGGTGTCCGCGTACACCAGGCTGTTCATGCTGGTGAACTGCAGGGCGGAGAACAGGCCCTGGACAAAGCTGAGCGGCAAGATGACCCAGAGTGGCGTGCCCGGACCGACGAGGGAAAACACCGTCAGGGTCAGGCCAAAGCAGGCGGTGTTGCCGATCAATATCTGGCGATGGCCGAAGCGGGCGAGCAGCGGCTTGCTCATCACCTTCATGGCGATGGCGGCGATCGCCTGCGGCATGGTCAGGAGTCCCGCCTGCCACGGCGCGTAGCCCAGACCGAGTTGGTAGAGGAGGGGGAGCAGAAACGGGGTTCCGCCGACGCCGAGACGGGTGATGATGCCCCCGAGCACGGCGACGTTGAAGGTGCGGATGCGGAACAAGGCGAGTTCGATGACCGGATGCGCCGTCCGGCGTTCATGCCAGCCATAAAGTCCCAGCAGGACAAAGGCGGCCCCAAACAGCAGCGTGAGCGGCCCCACCGGCAACCGGTGCTCGCCAAAGATCTCCAGGGCATAGGAGAGCAGGGCGATGCCGCCCCCGAAGAGGAGGAAGCCCCAGCGATCCAGCGGGCCGACATGCTCATCCCGGTAGTCCGGCATGTGCTGCCGGATAAGCCACAGGCCGAGCAAGCCGATGGGCAGGTTGACGAAAAAGATCATCCGCCACGGCAGCCAGTGGACGATGAGACCACCCGTCAGCGGCCCCAGCAGTGGGCCGATCAGGGCCGGTATGACGACGAAATTCATGGCCGCCAGCATCTCCGACTTGGGGAAGGTTCGCACCAGGGCCAGCCGGCCGACTGGCGTCATCATCGACCCGCCGATCCCTTGCATGACCCGTGCCGCAATGAGCATGGGGATGTTTTGGGCCAGCCCGCAGAAGAGGGAGCCGAGGGTGAACAGCCAGACGGCCCAGATGAACACCCGCTTGGTGCCAAATCGGTCGGCCATCCAGCCGCTGATGGGGATAAAAACGGCAAGGCAAAGGGTATAACTGGTCAAAACCCCCTTCAGACTCAGCGGCTCGACCCGCAGGCTCGCGGCCATGGTCGGGACCGCGGTGTTCACGATGGTGGAGTCAAGGTTCTCCATGAACAAGGCGACGGCCACCAGCCAGGGGAGGAGCCTTTTGGTCTGGCCGCTGGCGGCGACGGGTTGGCTCGAGCTGGTCATCGTCAAGGTGATAGCCAAGGTGACCGGGGGGGAGCAAGCGGAGTTGGTTGCCGTCCAGGGGCGGCCGCCGGCGACGGGGTGGGTTGTCTTTTGCCAACACGCAAGTGCGAAGTGCCCTTTCCGGATCGCATTTTCTGGGGGTATTTTGCGCTTTTTTCCATTGCCGAGCGCGGAGCCGCTCCCTCTAGTTTTTGCCTACGTTCAATGTATCTTAAGGCGCTAAAACTTCACGGCTTCAAAAGCTTTGCCGACAACACGACGCTCAGTTTCGAACCGGGAGTGACGGCCATCGTCGGACCCAACGGCTGCGGCAAGAGCAACATTGCCGACGCCATCCGCTGGGTGCTGGGCGAGCAGAGCGCGAAGGCCCTCCGCGGCGGCAAGATGCAGGACGTCATCTTCGAGGGGGCGGACACCCGCAAGGCGGCCCAGTTTTCCGAGGTCGCGCTGGTGATGACCGACTGCGAAAAGCAGCTCGGCAGCGATTTCCACGAGATCGAGATCATGCGCCGCGTGGCCCGCGACGGCGCGGGAGAATACTATTTCAACGGCCAGCCCTGCCGGCTGAAGGACATCCACAAGCTTTTCATGGACACCGGCGTCGGCCGGACCAGCTACTCGATCATGGCCCAGGGCCAGATCGACCAGATTCTGTCGTCCAAGCCCGAGGAGCGCCGCGTGGTGTTCGAGGAGGCCGCCGGCATCACCAAGTACAAGAGTCAGCGCCGCGAGGCGCTGAACAAGCTGGGCTTGACCGAACAGAACCTCGCCCGGGTGTCCGACGTCATCACCGAGGTCGCCCGCCAGATCGGCTCCCTGAAGCGCCAGGCGGCCAAGGCCATGCGGTTCAAGCGCGTCAATTTCCGCCTCCGCCACCTGGCGCTGGCGCACAGCGGCTTCCACGCCCACCAGCTCGGCGCGACGCTGACGGAACTCGACAGCCGGGTGGCCGCCCTGCGCGGCGACGCCGATACCCGGCGCACCTCCCTGGACGAGCGCACCCGCTCCCTCGACGCGAAGAAGGCCGCCCGCAGTTCGCTCAACCAGCGCGTGCAGGACGCCCAGCAGGCCGTCTTTGACCTCCGTTCCCAGAAAGAGCAGGCGGAAAATGCCTCCGGTCTGGCCCAGGTGAAACGGGCCGGTTTGGCCGAGCGCATCGCCGCCGGCCAGGACGATCTGACCGAACTCGAGATGCAGCTCCGCGAACTTGCCTCCCAGGTGGACACCGGGGCGCAGGACAAGCAGATGCAGCTCACCATGCTGGGCAGTTCCGACGCCGTGTTCCAGGACCGCAACCGCGAACTGGCCGTTTTCGAGGG
>JBAXWQ010000440.1:0-1544 GCA_037128315.1 Opitutia bacterium
ATTCTGGTCCTTGAGAATGCCGGAGGCACTGCGCGAATAGCCGGTGAAGAACAGCAGCAGGTTGTCCTCGAGGTTGAACAGGGTTTCCTCGGAAATCTTGCAGGGACGGTACTCGACCCGGCCGTTCGGGTGGAAGGTGAAGGCGGTGATGCCCCCGATGGCGGCGATATATTGGTCCTGCTTGCCGATCGGCTCGCCGAGCTTGTTGAGCTCGATGTCGCAGGCCTGTTCGGCCAGCTCGGCCGGGGACACCAGATTTTTGCGGTGGGCATGGAGCGCCTTGAGCACGGCGGTCGTGAAGCTGCCGGACGAGCCCAGGCCGGTGCCACCGGGGATGTCGGCCATCGAAGTAAGCTACATGTGCGGGTCGCGGAGGCCGACCAGCTTCAGGCATTCGCGGAAGATCGGATGCTCGATCTGGTCGATTGCCGTGACCCGCTCCAGCTTGGAGTACTTGAGGATCAGCTCCTGGGCGAACGTCTGGTGGAGGGTGATGTAGACGTATTTGTCGATAGCCGCAGCCACCAAAAATCCGGTGTGGTCCTGATAGTAAGACGGCAGGTCAGTGCCGCCTCCGCCCAGGGAAATACGTAGAGGGGAGCGCGTGATGATCATGGTGACAGGGTGCGAAAATGACGCGAACTTGTCGGCGAAAGGCAAGCCGAGTCTGCCTCAGTCGACGGAGTAATATTATTACTCCGGCTTGGGGTAGCCGCTTTTTTGATAGATGGCCTCGACAATCTCCAGGGTGCGGATGCCTTCGCGCAATCCGGGGTTGGGCTCTCGCCCCGTGCGAATATCCTCACAGAAATCCTGCATTTCCAGCTCCCATGAGGTATCTCCTGCGGGATACTCGTAAGGGGTGGTCTCTGGCGGGCCCATCTGGGGCAGCATCTTGTAGTAAACCAGCCGTTCGGGGCCGTAGCTGCCGCCCAGTCCGTCCAGCGCGAGTTTGCCGTCACGGCCGTAGATCTCGAGCGAGAACAGGTTCTTCCACTCGGTGCAGCTGACATGCAGCCAAGTGGTCTGGCCGGAGGCGGTGCGCAGGGAAAGAAAGGCGTTATCGTCAACCTTCATGTCCCAGAATGAGGTGGTCGCGTGCCCGTCGATGGTGGCAAAGTCACCGAAAAACCAGCTGGCGAGGTCGATCAAGTGGACGCCTTGGTCGATGAGCTCGCCACCCCCAGACAGCTTCGGATTGGCGCGCCACTCGCGGTCATACCCCTTGCGTCCGCCGTGGCCGTAACGTCCGCGCATAAACATGAGCGGTCCGAGCACACCCGAGTCGATAATGGCCCGCGCCTGCTGCAGGGCTGGGTGGTAGCGGTGGTTGTAGCCGATCCGGACCTTGGCGCCGGTCACCGCGGCGGTGGCTTGAATTTGTTTCAACTCGGCGGCGTTAAGCGCGCCGGGTTTTTCGACGAGTACGTGCTTGCCGGCGCGAAGGGCCGCCATGACCGCTCGTTCATGGGAGGATGTCGGTGTGGCAACGACCACGGCGTCGAGCGGGCTCTCTTTCAGCATCTGACAGTAGTCTTCGAAAC
>JBAXWQ010000441.1:0-1530 GCA_037128315.1 Opitutia bacterium
ATGTCGAGCAGGAGGCCGAGGCGGCTCGGCATGCTCTTGAGGAACCAGATGTGGGAGACCGGCACGGCCAGCTCGATGTGACCCATGCGCTCGCGGCGCACCCGCGCGATCGTCACCTCGACGCCGCAACGGTCGCAGACCACATCCTTATACTTGATGCGCTTGTACTTGCCGCAGGCGCACTCGTAGTCGCGGACGGGACCAAAGATCTTCTGGCAGAAGAGACCACCCGGCTCGGGCTTGAAGGTGCGGTAGTTGATCGTCTCCGGATTCTTCACCTCACCCTTCGACCATTTGCGGATGGTCTCGGGCGAAGCGACGGTGATGGACACGCAGTCGAACGCGCTCTCCTCGAGGCCGAGGACGGAGCGCGCCTCATCGCGGGATGAGGCGGCGGTGTCTGCAGGTTGGATGCTCATTTAATTTTTCTCCCAGGTAATCGTTGAAGGACGGGTTGCGAAATTCGGGCGGCTCAGGTGCCGAAACCGAGGGAATCGCGTTTGTTGAGCTTGATGTCCAAGCCGAGGGATTGGATTTCCTTGATCAGGACGTTGAAGGACTCGGGGGTGCCGGCCTGCAGCGTATTGTCGCCCTTGACGAGCGACTCATAGATCTTGGTGCGTCCCTGCACGTCGTCGGACTTGACGGTGAGCAGTTCCTGCAGGGTGTGCGCGGCGCCATAGGCCTCCAGCGCCCACACTTCCATTTCGCCGAAGCGCTGACCGCCGTACTGGGCCTTGCCGCCCAGCGGCTGCTGGGTGACGAGGGAGTACGGACCGACCGCGCGCGCGTGGATCTTGTGCGACACGAGATGGTTCAGCTTCATCATGTAGATGTAGCCGACGACCACCTCCTGATCGAGTTTCTCGCCGGTCCGCCCGTCGAGCAGCACGCTCTTGCCCGAGGAGGGCAGTTTCGCGTCCTTGAGGTATTCGCGGACCTTTTTTTCCGGGATGCCGTCGAACACAGGGGTCGCGACCTTGATGCCGAGCTTTTTGCAGGCCCAGCCGAGGTGGGTTTCAAGCACCTGGCCCACGTTCATGCGCGAGGGCACGCCCAGCGGGTTGAGGCAGATTTCGATCGGGGTGCCATCCGGCAGGAACGGCATGTCTTCCTCCGGCACGATCTTGGCGACCACGCCCTTGTTGCCGTGGCGGCCGGCCATCTTGTCGCCGACCTCCAGCTTCTGCTTGGTGGCGATGTAAACCTTGACCTGCTTGATGGAGCCGTCGCCGTTGTCCTCGCCAGCCTCGATGGAGGAGATCTTGCGCTCGCGGTCACCCTCGAGCTCGTCGAACTTCGTCTGGTAGGAACCGATGATCTCCATGATCTTGATCCGCACCGGGGACGGGTCGATCTGGACGTGCTTGGAGACGGCGGCCAGCTTGCGCAGGAGCGTCTTGGTGATCTTGCGGTTGGCCGGGATGATGATTTCACCGGACTCACCGTTGATGACGTCGAGCGGGATCTTCTCCCCGAGGAGGATGTTGGAGAGCGCCTCGGTCAGCCCCTCGCGGAGCTTGTCCATCT
>JBAXWQ010000442.1:0-1527 GCA_037128315.1 Opitutia bacterium
GAGTATTTCATGGCGGGGTAGTCCATCCCCAATCCCCGGTATTATGCACAAGAATCTTATTCCGGCGGGTGCAGCGGTCGTGCTGGCCCTGTTGCTGGGTGGTTGTGAAACCGACAGCGTCTCGACCCGGACCCAGGAGAAATCCGCGGTTTATGCCAACCTGAAGCCGTGGCAAAAGAAGAACATCGACAAGGGCTCGCTCGCCCAGGGCTTCACACCGGACATGGTGTACATCGTGATGGGCCGGCCGGACAAGGTGGAGACGAAGGAGTTCCCCGAGGGCAAAGCCGAGCTTTGGATTTACGGCCGGTATTATCCCAAGGCGGAAGCGCTGCGCCGGTTGAAACCGGCGAATTTCACCCTGGAATCAGCCTATCAATCCCAGCGCGCGGCGTCCCCCGCCAGCTCGGGCGGCTACGCCAGCAGCCCAACCAGCGCGACCGTGCCCTTGGCCACGGGGGGGACCAGGGGCCAGATCACTGGCAAGACGGACGGAGTTCAGGGCGGCTCGATGGAGCCGGCGGATATGCGCTCATACACCTTCAAGGTGCTGTTTGCCGGTGACAGCGTCGTGAAGTTCGGCGCCGACCTGAACGCGAACTAACCTGCCACCGATGACGGAGGCGAACGGCGGTATTCCTTTGAGTAACAGAATATCCCGGGCCATACATCGCAACGCCATGAACCCCGTCACGTCTGTTTTGCCACTGTGTCTGGCGGCGGACCACCCGGTTACCCGTCCGGCGCGATTCCATCTGAAGGGACTGCTGGCCGTGGTTCTTGGCCTGCTGGCGCTGTCCGCCTATGCTCAGCCCGCCGACTTGGAAGTGGACGTGCGGTCCAAGGTGACGGACGGCATGCCCCAGTGGGACAAGGACAAGACCCTCGCGGACGGCGGTCACGGCATGATTTATGGCATCCTCGCGATCAAGGAGATCAAGAACGTGGAGCTGATGCTCAAACCGTTGGACGAAAAACGCGTGGTGAGCATTTTGATGGATACTCTGGATGCGAATGGTTTCCGGGAGTTCCTGCCCGGGGAGGAACCCGACATCCTGATCACGGCCAGCTACGGGCGGGGCGAGCTTTCGAATCCGTATATTCGCGACACCGGAACTGTGAGCGGGGCGCAGGGATTACCCTCGCCCACCAGCACACCCGCCCTTCCCCAGGACAGCCAGCCAGCGGGTGGGGGCGCTAGTTCCTTTCCCAGCAGCGGCCCCGGCTCGGTGGACAATGCACCTCCCAGTCAGACCATCACGGGGGCGGATGCGCGCCAGCTGTTTGATGAAAAAGGCCCCGGCTATGAGGCGAAGCTGCAAAAGGCTGGCTATGAGAAACTCTTCATCCGCATCACCGCCTGGGAGTATCCCAGCGGACCCAAGGCCAAGCCCAAGATGCTGTGGAAAACGATCATGGTCGTGGACGATCCCGATCACCGCGACTTGAACGTGGTCGCGGCGGCCATGCTGGCCGCGGGCGGGCCCTTTTTCGACAAGGTGCCCAAGGACCACGAAGTCGAGGTGC
>JBAXWQ010000443.1:0-1523 GCA_037128315.1 Opitutia bacterium
GTCCGCCACCGATCCCGGAGCCGTTCTGGCGAACGCGACAGTCGGGCTGTCCCTCAGCGGAGTTTCGCGGATTTGCGGCAATGGCGCGGGAGCCGCCGCAGGCTGCGCGGCGACAATTACGATGGCCGGTCCAGCGACAATTATGATGGCCGGTGAGGCCCCACGCCAGGCCCGGATGGAGTGATGGGGCGTAGCCCCGAACGGAGTCCGGGCCTGGCGCGGGGCGGCTTTTTTTGCCTTCCCTGCCTGATGGCGCCGAGGATGGTATTGGTCCCGTTGGAAACAACTTCCGACACGGATCCAATGCCCGGACTCCACATTACCGACCATCAGGTGATACGCTATATGTCCCTTCGATCCTTTCACCCCCAGGTGACCGCAGCGGTCAAGTCTGGCTTCAGCGAACGTTCGGCGCGCCGGATTGACACAGATCCGCACCTTCCCTCTCAGTCCCCCAAGACGCGCGATTGGCGGACTCGCCAGGACCCGTTGGCCGATGTCTGGCCGCGCGCTGAGGCAATGCTCAAAACGATCCCCGGCGTTATGGCCATCACGATCTTCGAGGTACTCCAGGATGAGTTCGGCCCGGATGCGGTTCCCGACTCAATCCGCCGCACTTTGGAGCGCCGCGTGGCTAACTGGCAGGCCCTGTACGGCGACGACAAGGAGGTGTTCTTTCCCCAGCGCCATGAACCTGGCCGACAGGGGCTATCCGACTTTACGGTCGCCGACGAGTTGGCCGTTACCATCGCTGGCCAACCGTTCCGGCATCGCCTCTACCATTTCCGTCTGGCTTTCAGCGGGTGGGAGGATGCCCGTGTGATCCTCGGTGGCGAGAGTTTCTCCGCGATTGCCGAGGGTCTCCAGGATGCGCTCTGGAAGCTGGGCGGGGTTCCGACCGAACATCGAACGGATTCGCTGTCGGCGGCGTTCAAGAACCTGGCTCTCGACGCCCAGCTCGACCTCACTCGCCGGTACCAGAACCTGAGCCGTCATTACAACATGGAAGCCACCCGCAACAATCCGGGTGAATCCCACGAGAATGGCTCGATCGAAGCCGCGAACGGCCACATCAAGACCAGGCTTGACCAGGCCCTGCGCCGCCGTGGCAACCGGGAGTTCGCCGATCTCGCAGAATATCGGCGCTTCATCGCCGACTTGTGCACCCGCCACAATGCCCGCCGCAAGAAAGCGATCGAGACCGAGCGAGCCGTCTTGCGGCGCCTGCCTGCGCGTCGCACCACCGACTTTGCCTCGACGACTGTTCCAGTGACCCGCAACAGCACCATCAGCGTTGATCGCATCCTCTATACGGTGCCATCCCGGCTGATTGGCTGCACGCTCGAAATCCACATCTACGACGACCGCCTCGAAGCTTTCCTTGGGCCGACCTTGGTGGCTACCTTGGTCCGGCTTCGGGTCAAGGCGCCCGAGCGCGGCCACCAGATCGACTATCACCACGTGATCGGGACGCTCCGGCGCAAGCCGCAGGCCCTGCGCTACCTCATCTACCGGGATGCCCT
>JBAXWQ010000444.1:0-1507 GCA_037128315.1 Opitutia bacterium
GTGCTTGATGCCTTGATTCAGATACAAACCGGTGAGTGAGGCGGCGTTTTTCTTCAGGTTGGCGGGCGTATCGTTGGCCAGCACTTCACCGCCATGGATGCCGGCGCCGGGGCCGAGGTCGATGATGCGGTCCGCCCGTTCCATCAGGCCGTCGTCGTGCTCGACGACGAGCAGCGTGTTGCCCTTGGCCCGCAGCGCTTGGAGTGTGTCGATGAGCCGGTCGTTGTCGCGGGCGTGGAGGCCGATGGACGGCTCGTCGAGCACGTAGAGCACGCCGGACAGATTGGAGCCGAGCTGGGCGGCGAGCCGGATGCGCTGGGCCTCGCCCCCGGACAATGTTTCAGTCGGCCGGTCCATCTCGAGGTATTCCAGGCCGACGTGCGCGAGGAAACGCAGGCGTTCCTCGATCTGCGGGACGATGTCCTGGGTGATGAGCCGGCCGCGGGCCTCGAGCCTGAGGTTGCGCAGCGCCGCAATCAGCTGCTCCGGCGTCAGGTGGAGAAGCCCGGGCAGGGAGATCGTGTCGGATAGGTAGGGCGTTTCGAGCGCAGGCGACAGTCGGCCATCCTCCGGATGAGCCGTTCGGGGCCCGGCTCGTCGGGGACGACTCGCCCTACCTTTGAGCGGCAGCTTCACGGCACGGGCAATGCGGTTGAGGCGTTCGCCCTGGCAGGTCGGGCAGGGCTTGCCGTGCGAGGCCGGATCGTCCGGATCGAAAGCACGCAACGCGTCGGCCACCTCGGCGGGCATTTCCTCGTCCTCATCGGGCGACAGCATCCAGTCGTAGATGCGGCCGTGGCCGCGGCAGGTCGGGCACCAGCCCCGCGGCGAGTTGAAGGAAAATTGCTTGGGGTCGAGCTCGGGGAAGGACTCGCCCGACTCGACATCGGTGCGGGTGGTGGAGAACCAGGACAGGACTTCCGCTGACGGTAATACCAAAAAGCAGGAACCCTTTCCCAGCCGCAGTGCGGTGGCTAGCTGATCGTGGACCCATTTTGGATTTTCGATTCTCGTTTTTGGATTGGGTCCGGATTTCCTGCTCCTTGCTCCCTGCTCCTTGCTGCCTGCTTTCAAATCCGCAACCACGACTTCAACATCGTGCTCCTTGTAGCGGTCGAGCTTCTGGAAGTTTTCGACGCGGATCAACTTTCCGTCGGTGCGCATGAGCTCATAGCCCTGCTTGGCCAGCCACTTGGCGATGGGCTCATGATGGCCCTTGCGGCCGCGGATGAGCGGGGCGCACAGGTAGAGGTGCTTGGCCTTGCGGGCGGCGGGGAGCTGCAGTGTTTTGTCGAGCAGCTGGCGCAGCTGGCCGGCCGAGAGGGGCGTGACGGCCCGGCCGGTCTCGGGATGGTGTTGCACTCCGAGCCGGGCGTAGAGCAGGCGGAGGTATTGCGCGACCTCGGTGATCGTGGCCACGGTGGACTTGCGCGAGCCGCGGGTGACCCGCTGCTCGATGGCGACCGTGGGGGGAATGCCGGTGAGCCGGTCAATGTCGGGGCGGGGC
>JBAXWQ010000445.1:0-1504 GCA_037128315.1 Opitutia bacterium
CCGCCAACCAAGGCCGGCATTTATGATGTATTCGTTTCGGTCGGTTCTCGTGACGGCACGCCCGGGATTGCGCTGCCGCTCGCTGGGCATGATGGACAACGGCGTTACCGGCTCGGGCAAATCAACCTGACGGCGCGCAGACCCTAGTGCGATCTGTCAATGCTCGATGCGGTTTGATCCATTCGATTTATGATTCCACTATTCTTCGCTCTCTTGCCGCTACAGATACCGCCTGCTGAATGGCGGCCGCCGTCAGAACGAGAGGTGGTCGTGTCCCGGGAAGACAACGCCTGGAGGGTGTCGTCCAAGGCCGAAGGGAATTTCACTCTTGAATCGGTGGTGAACCACCCCGTGCGCCCCGGAGAATCGTATGCCGTGAATTTGCGAATCCGCCTGGATATTCACACCAAGGCGATTCCCGAACTGGCGTGTTTCGACGCCGAAGGCAACGAACTCAAGTGGCAATCGTCGTATTCGGCGCCGGCCACGTCCACGACCAATTGGCAGGAATACCGGCGGATATTTGCCGCCTCTCCGGGGGCGGCCGTGGTTCGGGCCCGTGTGCGCGGATCTGGCCAGGGCTCTTTCTGGCTGGCCGATCTCGATTTCCGGGCGGTGAAGGTGGATACCTATCAAACGGGCGCCCTCATCTCGCAAATCCATCCCAGGAGTCGCGCGGGGCTGATGTTGGAATCGAATCTCGGGGTTGTGAATGGCGAAGTGGTCTCGGCGAGCGACCTTGATGACGACGGGAAATGGGCGGTCATTTTCGTGGATCTGGACAAGTTGTCGGAAGCGCCGAGCGGCCAGGTGGATTGGCGCACGGGTTTTGCTTTCAAACCAAACGAACTCTACTGGTCGGACGGAGCCGTGTTGAAGTCGGACTCGGTGCGATCGGAGCGGCCGCCCGATTTTCAGAAGGCTCTCCACTTTCGCATGGCGGCCCATTTTGGACCGTATCAAGCCTACATGAACGATCCGGGCCGGGCCGTGTCCGTCTCGCTTGACGGAAGAACATGGAAACGCTTCGAGGGCGGCCAGGAGGCCGCCTTGGGAAACGTCGACATGCAAAACGGCTCTTTCGAGATGTGGGTGGATGCTTGCCATCGGGATGCAGTGTCGGTGGGGCCCGTCTACTTCGACTACGTCCGATTGATGCCGGTCGACAAGGCGCCGTCGGCAACCCGCCTCTTCGAGTCGGCCGCAAAACGCCCGGCGCAGCTCTCCAGGGGAACAGCCGAAGAGAAGACGTTGCGAGTGAGTCTTTCGGCGCCCCGGTTCTCCCACGGGGCCAACTGGCCGGTGCGCGCGAGCGTCCCGATTCCGCAGGGCGAACTCTGTGCGGCGGCACAGGCTACGATATTAGACTCCGGCGGAACGCCAATCCCCACCCAGAACCGCGCGCTCGCCACCTGGCCCGACGGCAGTGTCAAATGGCTGTATTGCGATTTTCAGCATGACTTCACCAAGGGCGGCAGCGCCGACTATTCCGTGGCCTACGGCA
>JBAXWQ010000045.1:0-16982 GCA_037128315.1 Opitutia bacterium
CGCACGAATCGAAATCGCAGGATCATGCCATTGAAGGCAAGATAAGTTGATGGGGACCAGCTCGGGCGGAGAGGGCGGCAACTGCTCCCGTAGTCCTCGCTCCGTGATAAAGTGCGACCACACCGCCAGCCTGCGCCATGCGCTGTCTAGCCCGCGGCGTCTGTTGTTTTAAGCATCGTACCTTCAACAACGCCAAACGGTGCGCCTTTTGGCTATCATACCAGTTACCTATAGTTTTTAAAATTTGTAGGGCTGCCGCTCGTCGGCAGGCCTCGGCCCGGCGACGAGCGCCGGCCCTACAGTCCCAATCCAATGCGTAGTTGGTATCACTCCTTCGATTGCATGATCCCCGGGCTATGTTGCCCGTCTGGCCTCTCGTAGCGCCTAACCCATATTATTTAAGCTTGTAACAGGTCCGTAACAATATTCGGATTTTATCTTTCACACCCCTCTGCCGGAGTGACATCTGGCAGACAGCTCACGCAAACCGTAATCCAACCTATAGAACTATGAATGTAAATTCCCTCTGGAATCTACGGACACTGGCTGCGCTTTTTGCAAGCGCCAGCATGGTTTCCGCCCTCGTGGCCCAGCAACCGGCCGCTCCGAAAACAGAAGAAAAGAAAGATGAAGTCCTTAAACTCGAGAAATTTGAGGTCACAGGTTCTCGCATCAAGACGGTCGATGCCGAGGGTCCCTCTCCGGTTAAGATCATTACTCGCGTCGAAATCGAAAATTCTGGCCGCACAAATCTCACCGATTTGTTGCGCGATCTCCCTGAGGCTGGTTTTACGGGCATCAACGAAGGTGGCACCACGGCCGCAGTTCGCGGCTCCACGGCGCTTAGCCTCCGTGATCTTGGGGCAAACAACACCTTGATTATCGTCAACGGCCGGCGGGTGACGACAACGGCGAATGCCTCAGGCGGCACGACTTTCGTTGACCTCAACCGTTTTCCCATCGCGATGGTGGAGCGGGTTGAAGTCCTCAAGGACGGCGCTTCCGCGGTGTACGGCGCCGATGCCACGGCCGGTGTCGTGAACATCATTCTCCGGAAGGATTTCAACGGCGCTGAGTTTGGTTATTCCTACGGCAATTCCACCAAGACCGATGTTGGGGAAAGAAGCTTCAGCTTTTTCGGTGGGGCGTCTTCCGGCAAAGCCAACCTCACCGTCGGGGTTACCAACTTTCAACGTGGTGCCCTCAGGGGCCCGGACACAACTTTCGGCAATAACGCTGACCTTTCTGCGCGCTATGCCGCGAAGGGTGCTGATTATACCGCTAACGTCGCCGCCGGGGCCTTTGACCTTCGATCCGGTACCGGCCCGCAGTCCCGGGTTAGCGTGACCGGCGTCGCGGCCGGCCAGGTTCAAGGGGTAAACGGAGTCAACATTCCCGGCTTGGCCGCTGGCACCGTGATCAACCGGCTTCCCGGAACCGGGGGTGTGGTGCCCTCAGGCACTGGTGCCCTCTTGGGCACACTTTCCTCGGCAACCCCGAGCTTCAGTAACGCCCCGATTACGGTCACCGGCGGCGCGTTTAATTCGGGCGCCGCTTCCACCTACGTGCCGCAGATTCTCACCCCGCAAAGCAACCCAGCGAACCTTTATAATTTCCAGGATTTCGTCTGGTTGACCCCGGCGGTTGAGCGCACCGGCATGTACACGACCTTTCGCTATGATCTCGCGAGGAACATCGAACTGTACGCTGAGGCCTCCTACCAACGCAACAAATCACACATCGAGCTCGCGCCGTCGCCGATCTCGACTGCTGGCGATAACAACATCCTCGTCCCCAAGACCAATTACTACAACCCCTTCGGCGTGGACCTGAACTTCAACTTCCGGCCCATCGATCTCGGGCCGCGCAAGGCTGACATCACCAACAACAACTACTCGCTGCTCTTCGGTCTCAAGGGGACGCTCCTCGATCGGTTCGATTGGGATATGGCCTACAGCTACGGCTACGATGAAGTGGTTGATTTGACCAGCAATGCGATCTCGGAGAGCCGCCTGCGGGCCCAATTGGCGCTGAACACCCCGCTGGCGTTCAACATCTTTGGTGGTGCTTCCTACAAGAACCCGGCGGCGGTCCTGGATGCGGTTCGTGTTCAGACCCAGAAGGCGGGCAATTCGGATCTCAATCTCTGGGATGGAAAGATCAGCGGCGATCTTTTCGAAATTCCCACCGGAACTGTTGGTGGCGCGCTTTACACGGAACTTCGCAAGGAGACCTTCAACGTCGCCAATGACGCCCTGTCCACGACGCTGGACGACATCATTGGCCAGGTGAGGCTTGCCTCCGCCACGCGATCGAAGCGCACGGTAAAGTCGGGTGCGGGCGAGTTGCGGGTGCCGCTCGTCAAGCCGGCTTCGATTCCCTTCGTCTACAAACTAGACTTCAGCGTTGCCGCCCGGTACGAGAACTTCAGCGACGGGTACAACAGCGGCATCAAACCGTATTACGGCCTGCGTTACCAGCCGATCAAGGACCTCCTCTTCCGCGGTTCGTATTCCGAGACCTTTCGTGCGCCGACGCTGCCCCAGTTGTACGGCGGCGAAACCCAATCACTGCCTAACGCCTTGCCCGATTTGCGCCGGCCGCAGTTGCTCACGGGTGACCCGTTTGACGGGGCATCGACCCAGCGATTGGTCCGGGTAGGCGGGAACCCGTTCCTTACGCCCGAAACGGCAAAAGTTTACCAATACGGTTTCGTGTATGATCTGCCCTTCAAGGTCGTTAAGGGGCTTTCCATCGGCGGTTCGTTCTTCCATATCGACCAAACCAACATCATCGCAACCCCAAGCTTGTCCTTCATTCGCAACAATGAGGTCGGCGGGGGCACGGGGAATCTCATCTTCCGCGATGCGGCCAACGAGACTTACACCAACACCACCACTTCGTCGATCGACGTCCTGACCGGTCCGAATGGGGCCAAGACGGCCATAGCACCGGGTCAAAGCACCACGGTCCCTGGTCGCATCCAGTCCATCCTAAATGCCGTGCTTAATTTGGCGCACCAGAAGGTTGAGGGTTATGACTTCGAGATTAACTATAAGAAACGTTCCGCCACGTTGGGTCAGTTCAGTGTGCGAAATACCCTTACCTACACGAAATTCTATGGTTACTCTTCGACCCCAGGGGCCGCGCTCGACAATCAAGTTGGGCGCGACGGGTACCCGCGGATCAAGTACCAAGGGGCCGTGGATTGGGCACTCAAGGAGTACACTGCCGGTGCGGCCTTCAATTACACGGCGCGCTATGGCGATATTAACTACAACGGCTACGTGGTCGACGCGTACTACACGGTCGGTGCGTACTTCGGTTATGAAATTCCGGCCGGCATTAACAAATGGTTGGATAAAACCCGTCTGACGGTCGGTGTGGACAACCTCTTGGACCGGCAGCCGCCTTTGTATTATAACGCTGTTGGCTATGACCAGAGCCAGATTGGCCGCCCGGTCGGTCGATTCTTCTACGCGGCGTTGAAGAAGACCTTCTAAAACCCAACGGTTCTACTTCAAGGGCGGCCCGGTAAATCCGGCCGCCCTTTTTCTTTGACGTGTCGGGAGGACGAAGCTGGCCTTTCGCCATGGCAACTACATTGCGACAGTCGCTGGCTACGATCCTGCTGCTAGGCGTTGTACCGCTCGCTCCTGCCGCTGGGCCGGTTCCTCCCGAGCTTCCGCTCGAGGTTTTCTTCGGGGGTAATACCATTACCCGGCCCGCGCTTTCTCCGACCGGTCGTTACCTTGCCTGGCTCCAGCCGGCCAACAATCGTCTCAATCTGGTCGTGCTCGACCGTCAATTGGGCAAGAAAACGCGGCTGACCGACATGAAGGAGGAGAACATCGTCGATTTCAACTGGGCGAGCCCCGACCGTTTGTTTTTCTACCAACAGTATAAGGGGCAGGAATCGTTTGGCACTTATGCCGTCAACGCCGATGGCACCCAACTGGTCGTGCTTCATCAGGCCACCCAGACCGAGGGCGATCAAGTCGAAAAGAGCGACACCCGTCAGTACGGCGTGATTGACCCGCTGCCGGATGACCCGCGGCATATTCTTATTGAGGTCATCCGCGGCTCATCCGGCTTGGGGGATCCACACCTCCTCGACATCTATACTGGTAAGAGCAAGAAACTGATGAACAATCTCGGCAAAACCCGGAGTTGGATGACGGATCGCCGAGGCATCATCCGTCTTGCGATCGCGAACGACGAGAAAGACGAGTTTTCCTCGGTCTTTTATCGCGCCGGCGAGGATGCTCCCTGGGTCGAGATTGAACGATTTCTCACCGACGGGCCTGCCTGGGTCCCCTTGGGATTCGACGGCGACAACCAGACGCTTTGGATCAAATCCAATCGCGGGCGCGATACTGAGGCAATATACACCTATGATCCATCGACGCGGAAGAATCTGCGCGAGGTCCTGGCTGATCCGGTCTATGACGCTGGCGGCATCATCTATTCCCGGCATCTCGGGAAAGTAGTGGGTGTCTCGATCGACCGGGAAGGGCCCGAGGTCCAATGGCTCGACGAATCGCAACGCCTGTTGGACAAGGAGATCGCCGCCGCCCTTCCCGGCACACGCAATATGATTGTCAGTCGAACCGATGATTCGTCTCTAGTTATCATCAGGGCATGGAACGACCGCGACCCCGGCACCTATTATCTGCTGGATACGAAGAAGCTTGAGCTGAAACTCCTCGCGAAGCTGAGCGATCGGGTCGATCCCGCGCAGATGGCGGAGATGAAGCCGGTGAATTTTCCCGCGCGGGATGGGCAGCAGATTCATGGCTATCTAACGTTGCCGGCCGGCCGCGACGCAAGGAACCTGCCTTTGATCGTTAACCCCCACGGCGGACCTTACGGAATTCGTGATTCGTGGAATTTCTCGCCTGAAATACAGTTTCTGGCCAACCGCGGCTATGCCGTCCTCCAGGTCAACTACCGCGGTTCAGGTGGCTATGGCCGGGCCTTTGAGGAGGCCGGTTATCGGCAATGGGGTTTAAAGATGCAGGATGATCTCACCGATGCAGTGCATTGGGCGGTTGCCACGGGCATTGCGGACAAGGCGCGCGTGGCGATCTACGGGGCGAGCTACGGGGGCTACGCGGCGCTAGCCGGGCTGACCATGACGCCTGAGCTCTATGCCTGCGGAATTAACTACGTCGGAGTGGCGGACATTCCGCGCTTGAACTTGCTCCAGAATTTCAGCCGGTACGAGACCCCCTTCAAACAATATGTCGCACGTCGCTGGGGGCATCCCCTTTTGGACTTGGGGCAACTCAAAGCGACCTCGCCGGTCAACTTGGTCGAGAAGATTCGCGCTCCGCTGTTAATGGCCTATGGCCGCTATGATCCGCGGGTGACGTACGATCAGTATATCGTGCTGGAGGCCGAATTGAAAAAACACGGGAAGAAATTCAAGAATATCGTCATTGGCAACGAGGGCCATGGTTTCAATAAATATGAAAATCGGCTGGGCTTTTATCGCGAACTGGATGCCTTCCTGAAGCAAAATCTGCCAACGGCAATCCCGGCGGCCGTCGAGTTGGCGCCGTAGGCAGGGCTCGAAATGTCCGACAACTCCGAATGATGGCCGAGCAGGATCAGCGGCTGCACTTTCGGGCGGTCCTTCTCGTGGTTAATCAGGGCTTCTTCGCTCGATTTTCCGAGGCAATAAATGGGGCAGCTTAAAGCCTGAGCGGCTTTACCCGACAACGTTGTTTGACCCCTTCGATCTCAAGCCAGAAGGTTCCGAATGACGCCGGATAGATCTTCACTTTGGGTGACTTCAGCGTTGGTGCGTAGACATAATTTTCGCCGTTTGCTTGGACCCAGATTTGGTCATTTTCGAGTCGGAACTTTGTCCGCCCGCTCCAGCCGGTGAACTCGCCCGTGAGGCGGCTCTCCATCGCGGCGGACTTGTCGCCTTGCTTGCCGGTTCGCTCAAGCGTCAACAACGCCTCAACCCAGGCAGGAACCACGCTGTTTGATTTCGGCACAGATCCGCCGGGGGAGACTCCGGGCTTGGTCGGCTCCAGTGCCGCTGGCGCAGGAGTGGCAGCGGAAACGGGAGTCGATACCGCGGCGGGAGCGGGGGTGGGGGCCGCACCTTTATATTCCTGCACGAAAACATCCAGTTGCTCGAGTTCTTCTGGAGTAAGTTTGCCCAGGCCGGCGGCGCGGATTTTATCGGGGGTCAGGGCCTTGGTAAAGTCACCCCCGGCGGCGGCGGTGAGTGCCAGCAGCAGGGTGACGAAGAGTGGGCCGAGCGATTTGATGGACCGATCTAGCCGAGTGCGATCCCAACGGACAACCCAAATGTCGCGGCCGGTCGTAACCAAATCGATTGAGTTGATGCGGCCGTCACCGGCCGGTGAGCGAGGTGAACGAAACGAGCAAAGCAGTGGACGATCCTTGCGAGACGATGGCCGGGAAGCCTCGTTGCGGTGCGCGCCGTCCGATCACATGTTTTTGGCCCAAGGGGCGCATCGCTTGGGTCTCAATCCCGTTCGTCAAGGTCACATGACTGATGGCCACCTGGCCAACGCCGCCGACCAAAATGCGCAATTGGGCTGATGCTGAATCCACCGGCACGGTGAACTCTCGTTTCAGCTTGGAGGCCGGCCGGGCGGCCGGCGCGCGGAACTCGATGGTGTGGCGGCTGGCCAACACCCGCCATGTCCCGTCGGCGTCCAGCTGTTCCACGCTTACTTTCTGCACGGCGGGGGCGAAATTGTGCACCATGAACTGCAGCTGCCACCGGCCGCATACGGGAGTGGCCTCCAGGACGAGCGCGGGGGTCCGGAGGGTTTTGCGCAACCAATCGCGCCAGGCCGCGAGGCGTCGCGCATCCGCCTCCAGGATTGTTTCATTTTGCCCCTTCACGTGCCGTTCACGTGTCCGGGCCCACATGGCGCGGGCGGCAGAGCGCCCGGCCTTCAGCGCCGGGGCGAACTCGGCGGCGGTCGCCTGCAGTTGCTTCAGGTAGGGCGAGGCGTCCTCGCCGAGCCGACTCGGCAGGCTTGAGGCCTTGAGCCGGCCGAAGGGGCGCGGCTCACCGGGACGGTTCGCCCTACCTATTGTGAGGATCCGCCGCAGCTTGAACACGGCGCGGGCCGCCTCGCGCACGAAGACATCGCGCTGCGCCAGATAGTGCCGAAAGGCGAGGCTCGCCGAAATCGCAGTCGGCCATTGCTCCCGGCGGGCCTGGGCCAGCGTGCGGGCGAAGAAGCGAGTCTCGGCTTGGTAGGGCTTGAGGCTTTCGTGGCCGGCGAAGAGATCCCAGCGATCGTTGATCTGCCAGCGGGCATAGCCGGCAAAGGCGTATTCATCTCCGGCCAGAAGAGCCCGGGCCAAGGGGCGCGGTTGCTTGGGTTTAAAAACTCGTTCTAACCCGTGGGCGAGCAGGGTGGTGGCGTCATCGGCCCCCGGAGTGAGCCAGAGGCTAGCCGCTGCGGCATCGACCACGGTCGTGGTTTCCAGGGCCAAGCGGTAGGTCTCCCAGGAAGTCACCAGAAATCCGTCTGCGGCCACGGCCGCACAGCGCTGCCACCAGGATCGGATGTTGGCCAGCCGGTCGCCGAAAACGGGCAATGGTTCGTGGCGGAAAGCGCCATTCATCGGGCAACCATAATACGCGATGCCCTGCTTTTTCAGGGCGGGCTGTAGATCCCGCTCGGCGAAATTGAAGAATTCCACGCGCGGCTTCTTGGCGAAAGGATAGTAGTACCAGTCGTACGCCGTGACGCCTCGCGGCAACAGCGGAATAGCATCGGGTATGAAATAGAGCATATCGGCCCACAGGCCCATCTGCAGGTTGAATTGGCCGCAGAGGGTGTGCAGCCGGCTGACGTGACCCGCGAAATGTCCGGCGAGGCCGAGCCGGGCGACTTCCTCGCGGCAGCGCGGGCATTTGCCGAGGTGAAACGATTCGTCGAGGCCGACGTGCACCTTGCCGGCGGTGCAATAGGGGGCGATGTCGCGCAGCAGCTTCTCGGCGACTTCACGGGTGCGGGGGTGCAGCGGGCAGAGTTGGCCGTGTTCCAGGGGGCGGTCTCGCTCGTCGCGGAGCTCGTTCAGGTCGCGCCAGTCGGGGTGCTTGATCAGGTATTGGGTGTGACCGAGCAAATTCACGATCGGCACGACACGGATGCCATTCTGGGCGGCCGTCAGCACCAGCTCGCCGAGTTCCTCATACCGGTAGGCGTCGTCGCGGCCCACCCCGGGCAGGCTCGGATAGTGCACGGCATCCTCCAGATGAAGGTAGAGCTCTTGGTAGCCCCAGGCCGCGTAGCGCGGCAGCAGGGATTTGAGGAAATCCAGCCGCTCCACTTGGCGGGCGAGGTCCCACTGGAAGGCGCGAATGGGGGTTCTCGGGGAAGCATGGAATGCCATAGGGGAGGCGGCCGGTGTTTTGGCGGGTAGGGCGAGTCGTCTCGACGAGCCGCCGTGCAAACGGCTCATCCGGAGGATTCGCCCTACCGTTACAGCGAAAAGCTCAGCTGCGCTTCTGCTGGATGAGCTGCTCCAGCTTCCGGATGTCCGCGGCGAATACCCGTATGCCCTCGGCGGTCTTTTCCGTGGCCATGGCGTCTTCGTTGCAGGCGAAGCGGAAGGATTTTTCGTCGAAGGTGACTTTTTGCGCCGAGGCTTGGCGGGCCTTCACCGGGTCAAGCTTGCGCGCGAGCGGCTCAGTGCTGGTTTTGAGTTCGCCGAGCAGCTGCGGACTGATCGTGAGCAGGTCGCAGCCAGCCAGCTCGGTAATCTCGCCCTTGTTGCGGAACGAGGCGCCCATGACCTCGGTGGGGTAGTCGAATTTCTTGTAGTAGGTGTAGATCTCCGTGACGGACTTCACGCCGGGATCCTCCGCCGCGGAGTATTCCTTCCCCGTGGCTTTCTTGTGCCAGTCCAGAATGCGGCCGACAAACGGTGAGATCAACTGCACCCGGGCCTCGGCGCAGGCGACAGCCTGGGCAAAGGAAAACAGGAGGGTCAGGTTGCAGTTGATACCCTCCTTTTGCAGCAGTTCGGCGGCCTTGATGCCCTCCCACGTCGAGGCGAGCTTGATGAGGATGCGTTCGCGCGGAATACCGGCCTGGGCGTAAAGGGCGATGATCTCGCGGGCCTTGGCGATGGAGCCGTCGCGGTCGTACGAAAGCCGGGCATCGACCTCAGTCGACACGCGGCCGGGCACGATCTTCAGGATCTCCGTGCCGAACAGCACGAGCAGGGCATCGATGATCTGCGCGGTGCCCGCCGTGCGGCCGGCGTCCTTGACCGCCCGGTCGAGCAGGTGGGCATAGTCCGGCATGGCCGCCGCCTTCAGAATCAGGCTGGGATTGGTCGTGGCGTCCTGAGGCGCGTATTCCTTCATGCTGGCAAAGTCGCCGGTGTCGGCGACGACCTTGGTGAATTGCTTGAGCTGGTCGAGTTGCGTGGAGGTGTTCATGCGGGGGAAGGAGAGTTGGCGGGCGGGAGGGGAGGGTGGGCGCGCAAATAGTTGCCCATCCAAGCGACGCCTCCCACCTCGTCGTTGAAGGCGCCATCCAGTTGCGATTCGAAGGCGGCATCGAGCGCCCGTTTGAATTGCGGTCCGGGCTGGTAGCCCAGGGCGATGAGGTGACGGCCGAGCACAATGGGTTTGGGCGCGGCATGCTCCAACGCCAGCCGTTGCGCGGCGACGCGCAGCTGGTTGATGCGCACCACCGTTTCCTGGGAGACGAAGGGCGGGCGGCCCAGGTGATCCGATTCCATCACCGCGAGCAATTCATCGAGGGTGGCCGGGGAAATTTTGCGGGCGAGCCGGCGCACGGTGGTGTCGCGGAAGGCCGGCTGCTGGTCATGGTGCAGCAGATGGTTCACCACCAGGGGGCGGACGTAGGTGATGATGTCCAGTGGTGCGCCGAGGCGCAGCAGGAAGCTCTCGACCAGCGGTCCACCGGCGGCTTCGTGCTCGGGGCTGACCCAGCGCAGCTTGCCGCGTTTTTCCGCATGTTTGGTGGTGATCGCCTTGCCAAAATCATGGCCCAGCACACTCAGCGACAAAATCCGCCGAGTGGCCGGAGTCGCCTGGCGCCAGGTCTCGAGGCCGACCAGCGCATCCAGGCAGTGCTTGGTGTGGACGAGCACATCGCCCTCGGGATGCCATTCCGGTTCCTGGGGCACGCCGTCCAGGGCGGCGAGTTCAGGAAAGTGACGCAGCCAGTTGGTTTGCTGGAGCACAGTCAGGCCGAGGGAGGGCTTGACCGCCTGCGTGGCCCACTTGTCCCATTCGCCCCAGACGCGTTCCACCGGCAGTTCGGCGAAGCTGGGGCTGATGGTGCGGCAGAGGGCGGCGGTTTCAGGGGCGAGGGTGAACTCAAACCGGGCGGCGAGCTGAAAGGCCCGCAGGACCCGCAATGGATCCTCGGCAAACGCCGGGCTGGTGTGGCGCAGAATCTTGTTTTTCAGGGCCGGGGCGCCACCGTGAAAATCGAGCAGTCGGTCGGTGTACGGATCGTAGGCCAGGGCATTGACGGTAAAGTCGCGCCGGGCCGCCGCTTCGGCCTCCGTCAGCTCCGGGTCCGGGGCGACGGCGAAGCCGCGATGACCGGCGCCCGTTTTCGATTCGCGGCGCGGCAGGCTGAAATCGTATTCAGTGCCATCGAGCCGCACCTTGATCACGCCAAAGCTGCGACCCACGAGGTCGGTGGGGCCGAAGGCGGCGAGTGCCCGGCCCAGGGCCTCGAAGTCGAGGCCATAGACCTCGACATCAAAATCCTTGGGTTGAAGCCCCAGCTGCCAGTCGCGCACGCAGCCACCGACCAGGTGGGGTCGGCCGCCCGCGGAGTGTAGGGCGGTCAGGGTGGCGTGCAGGAGGGGCGGGAGTTTCATGCGGGATGGTTCTGATGGCCCGAAACTAGCATGGCATAGGCTTGGGTGTAGCGACGAGCACCAGCGAGTCGACGAGTCACGACTCGCTGGCGCTAGCCGCTATAGACTGGAGATGGTATGAATTTGCTTGTTTCATGAATGGCTCGGGGATTTTACGGGGCTCGCAGCTGAAAGCCCTGCCAGGCGACCAGCAGCCAGCCGGACAGCAGGGCGAGGCCGCCGAGGGGGGTGATAGGTCCGAGAAATTTGGGGCCACCCAGGGCCAGCCAGTAGAGCGAGCCCGAAAAAAGGAGCACACCCAAGATCCAGCAGCCACCGATCCAGCGGAGGCTGGCCCAATTGCCGGCCCATCCGGCTAGGGCGAGCAGGGCCACCGCGTGCAGCAGATGATAGAGGACGGCGGTCTGCCAAGTCGCGGTGCTGCCCCGGGCGAGCAGGGTGTCCTTGAGGGCGTGGGCGCCAAAGGCCCCGAGGGCAACCCCGGAGAAACCCAGCAAACCGGCGGCGATGATGATGAGGCGGACGGAGGAAATCATGGCGAAATCAGTGTATGGACAACAGGGTCAAAAACAAACACATCCATGGCCAGCGGTTTCATGCGTGCCCCAACGACAATCTTCGAACCTTTCCGGATATTGGCCTGCGCTGTAGCGGCGGTCCATGACCGCCGTTGGAAAACTCCTGACGCTCGCCCGGCGGTCATGGACCGCCGCTACAGCACGAGGGAATGTCTTCAAACTAGGTTTGTCATCCTGAGCGCAGCGCAGGATCCACGGCATCGAAGGCCATATCGCGAGCGAAAGCATGGATTATTCACTTCGTTCAGAATGACAGGAAATGAGTATTTGGCGGGTTTGAAGACACTCCCTTGTGTTGTGTCCCAGAAAGATCCTTCGATTGCAGGTCGGGCTTTACGCCCGACATTCACGCCACGGTCGGGGATAAACCCCGACCTACACCAGAATTTCATGTGTAAGCTATTTCTGGGACACCACACTGGGCGGCCGATTAGATATTTGACCGTTTGCGCAGGCTTATTTCTCGCGGTCTTGCTAGCCATCCCACTGGCGGCATACGCCGATGAGCTGCCGGCGGTGCGGGCCGATTTGGGTTACGCCTCCCGTTATGTTTTCCGGGGCATCGAGCGCGCCGGTCAGTCGGTGCAGGCAGGGGTGGAAGGAGCGCACGAGAGCTGGCGTGGCGGGGTGTGGGCCAGTCAGCCATTTTCGAGCGGCGGGACACAGGAAATGAACGTAAACGTTGCCCACACTTGGCAGCCAACCCGTGAGCTCAGCTTGGACGCGACCTTGGCCGGCAGTTGGTTCGATCATGTACCGGGGAGGGGAGTAAAGAAGACCTATGAGGCCGGATTGACCGCCACGTTGGCGGCGGTCGCAGGCTTCACCCCGAGCTTGGGATATTATCATGATTTCCGCCTGCGGGCCGACACCACGCAGATTGCGCTGGCCCGGAGCATCGCCCTCACCCGCCTGGGGGCATTTCTCGAATTAAACGGCTATCTCGGGTGGTCCGTGGGCGACGATTGGCGGCCGGATGCACCAGGGGCTTCGCGGCATGACGGCTATGGCTATTGGGGGGCAGAGGCACAGCTGCCCTATCGCATCGGAGCGCATACGACGGTCACTACCGGGCTGCACTATGCCGACAACTTTGAACGTTCCCTGACGAATGGCCCGTTTGGGTTGGCTGGGCGGCATATTTTCTCGGTAACACTTGGTGTAAACCTCGATTTTTGAAGGATTAAGCGGCTTCGTCGCCGGTTTCTGAGAATGTGAAGTGTTCGGGGTTGACAGGCTATGGCGAAATCCTTCCCTTTGGCCCCTTTCCGCTAATGAAAACCTATCTGGCCAAGAATGAGACACTACAGCCCCCCAAGTGGCATTTGATCGATGCTGAAGGCAAAGTGCTGGGTCGTCTCGCCGTTAAAGCCGCCAATATCCTGCGCGGCCGTCACAAGCCCACTTACACGCCCCATGTCGACACCGGTGATTTCGTTGTCGTCATCAACGCGAGCAAGATCGTCCTCACCGGCAAGAAGGAAGAGGCGACCGAGTACATGTCGTTCTCCGGCTATGTCGGCGGCGAGAAGTATCGCAAGCTGACCGATGTGCGTCGCCAGAAGCCCGAGTTCATCATCATGCAGGCCGTCAAGGGCATGCTGCCGAGGAACCGCCTCGCGGCCAAGATGCTGACCAAGCTCCGGGTGTTCCCTGGTGCGACCCACGATCACGCGGCCCAGAACCCGATAGCTTTAAAGTAATCCATGAGCGCTGAATCCTCCGTATTTCTCGGCACGGGCCGTCGCAAGTCCTCCACCGCCCGCGTCCGCATTATGGCCGGCTCCGGCCAGACCTCGGTCAATGACCGCAAGTTTGAGACCTATTTCACGCACGACAACTTCGTGCGCCGCGCCCTCGCCCCGCTCGTGACGGCGGACAGCAAGGACAAGTTTGACGTCATCGTGAACGTCGCCGGGGGCGGCATCAGCAGCCAGTCCGGTGCGGTCGCCCATGGCATCGCCCGCGCGCTGTTGAAGTTCAATCCCGAGCTGCGCGTCACCCTCAAAAAGGCCGGTCACCTCACCCGTGATCCCCGCGAGAAAGAGCGCAAGAAGCCCGGGCAGCCGGGCGCCCGCAAGCGCTTCCAGTTCTCCAAGCGTTAATCGCCCGGACTGGCATCAGGTTTTCACCCGAAGCGGAGCGCCCCACGGCCTCCGCTTCCTTTTTTTACGGGTCACGAAACTTCTCGATTCCCGGGTCGGATTTCATAATTCTGCCCATCTCCTCAATGAATGTCGGCATCGTTGGCGCGTCGGGCTATTCCGGCGAAGTGTTGGTCAAGTTACTCCTCGGTCACCCGCAGGTGAAGCTGACGGCGGTCACGTCACGCCAGCACGCGGGCAAGTTGGTTTCCGCGATCATCCCCGCCTTGCGCGGAACACCGGCGGACCAGCTCAAGTTCAGTGACTCCGATCCGGCGGCCCTCGCGGCGCGCCAGGATATCGGCCTGTGGTTCCTCGCCCTGCCCCATGGGACGGCGGCGGACTTTGCCCGGGCCCTCGTGCCGACGGGGGTCAAGGTGATCGACCTGAGTGCGGACTTCCGGATCGCGGATCTGGCGACCTTTGAAAAATATTACGGCCCGCATCACGCGCCCGAACTGCTGCCCGCCGCGCGGTTTGTCCTGCCGGAACTGAGCGACGCCCACTGGCGGACGGAAATCAAGGTGGCCGCCGCCCCGGGTTGTTATCCGACCAGCACGCTGGTGCCCTTGGTCCCCTTGCTGCGGGCGGGGCTCGTCACGCGTGAGCACATCGTCGTGAACTCCTTCAGCGGCGTCAGTGGCGCCGGCAAGAAGGCGGAGGAGCAATACCTGTACGTCGAGCGGGCCGAGAGCGCCAAGGCCTACGGGCTCACCAAGCACCGGCACCTGGCCGAGATCGAGGAGCAGCTTTCCCGGGCGGCCGCCGCCCCGGTCATCGTGCAGTTCAATCCCCACTTGGCGCCCATGCGGCGCGGCATCGCGACCACCATCACCGTGCCGGCGGCCCCGGGGGCCACCTTGGAGGCGCTTTATGCGGCCTGGCGGACCACCTATGCGGGGCGGCCGTTTGTCACGCTTTTGCCCAGCGGGGAAACCCCCGACACGGCCTATGTCACCGGCACCAACCGGGTGGATATCTCCGCCGTGCATGATGCCCGCACCGGCAATTTCATCCTTACTTCAGCGCTCGACAACCTCGTCAAGGGCGCCAGCGGCCAGGCCGTGCAGATCATGAATCTCTGGCTGGGCTTCCCCGAGAGCACCGGGCTGGACTGACCCCGCCGCGCACGTTTCCTACCCCCTCATGACCCAACTGACTGTTACCCTGGATAGCGCCGGCATCACTGATGTCCCTGGATTCGAGTGCGCCGGCGTGGCCTGTGACATCCGCGAGAAGCACGATCTCAAGCGGCTCGACCTCGCCCTGCTTTTCTCCCTGCGCCCCTGTACCGCCGCCGGCACCTTCACCAAGAATGCCGTCAAGGCCGCCCCCGTGCTCCTCTGCCAGAAGCATCTGGCGGAAGGCGGGCCCTTCCATGGCATCGTCGCCAATTCGGGCAATGCCAATGCCTGCACCGGCCCCGCCGGCCTGAGTGACGCCCAGGCCACCGCCCAACGGGCCGCCGCTTCGCTCAATCTCAAGGCCACCTCGTTTTTTGTCTGCTCCACCGGCCGCATCGGCCAGCCGATGCCCATGCCGCGGCTCATCAAAGGCCTCGAACGAGCTGTTTCCGAGAAAGGGCGCACCTCCGACCACGGGAACATGGCGGCCAATGCCATTCTGACGTCCGATACCCGGCCCAAGACGGTGACGGTCAGTTTCACCTACGACGGCAAGAAGCACTTTGTTTCCGGCATCGCGAAGGGCGCGGGCATGATCCAGCCCAACATGGCGACGATGCTGGCCTTCCTTGCCACTGATTTTTCCGTGCCGCGCAGCTTTCTGCAGAAGACCCTTTCCGAGGCGGTCAACGGGACCTTCAATTGCATCACGGTGGACGGCGACATGAGCACCAACGACACGGTGCTGATGCTGGCCAACGGGCATTCCGGCGTCAGCGTCGGGGACAAGAGCCCGCGCGAATTGCGCGTGCTGTTCGCCGAGGCGGTGTGGAAGGCCTGCGAGGCGCTGGCGGATAAGATTGTCTCGGACGGCGAAAAAATCACCAAGGTCGTCGAGGTCAAGGTGGAGGGCGCCGCGTCCGCCGAGGACGCCGAGAAAGTGGCCCGCGCCATCGGCAACTCGCTTTTGGTCAAATCCTCTTGGTACGGGGAGGACCCCAATTGGGGCCGCCTGGCCGATGCCGCCGGCTATGCCGGAGCCAAGCTCGTCGAGGCCAAGTTGGATATCCGCTACAACGACACCCCGGCCATGACCGCCGGCCGGCCCCACGCCGAGTTGAAGCCCAAGTGGAAGGAGATCGTGAAGGCCCGGCGATTCACCATCACCCTCAATTTGCATCTCGGCAAGGCGGCGTTCCGCCTGCTGGCGAGCGATCTGACCGAGGGCTACGTGAACTACAACAAGAGCGAGTGAGCCGGTCCGGGGGAGTTGCCCGTTCGTCACTCAATAATCGCTTGCACTGCCGGCCCGTTAGCCACCAGATTTTGTGCCAATTTTCCAATGACTAGCCGCGGAGGTCCGCGGCCGGCTCAGCCGAAATATCAACGCTTCGAATTCATGCTCCCATTCAAAAACAAGATCCTGTTCGTCGGCTACGGCGCCGTAGCTGAGTGCACCCTGCCCATTCTCTTCAAGCACATCAAGGTGCCCGCGAAGAACGTCACCGTGATGGATTTCGCGGACCGCAAGGCCAAGCTCGCCCCCTGGATCAAGAAGGGCGTCCGCTTCGTGCGCGACCGCGTGACCGAGAGCAACATGACCACGCTGCTGGCGAAGTACGTCGGCCCGGGCGACATCATCATCGACCTCGCCTGGAACATCGATGCCTGCGAGATCCTCCAGTGGTGCCATGACAACGGTGTGCGCTACATCAACACCTCGACCGAGCTGTGGGATCCCTATGCGACCGGGGCCAATTCGCACCCGACCACGAAGACCCTCTATTACCGCCACATGAACTTGCGCCGCATGCTGGC
Organism: Opitutia bacterium; assembly: GCA_037128315.1. Classification (GTDB taxonomy): domain Bacteria; phylum Verrucomicrobiota; class Verrucomicrobiia; order Opitutales; family Opitutaceae; genus Lacunisphaera. The sequence continues at coordinate 16,546 of JBAXWQ010000045.1, forward strand.
CAAGTGGAAGTCCAAGGGTCCGACCGCCGTCATCGAGCACGGCGCCAATCCCGGCCTCATCTCCCATTTCGTCAAGCAGGGCCTCATCGACATCGGCACCAAGCTGATCAAGGACCAGAAGGCCACCGGCGCCCGGGCGGAGAAAATTGCCGGTCTGATCCAGACGCGCCAGTTCAACCACCTCGCGCAGGAGCTCGGGGTCAAGGTCATCCACTGCTCCGAGCGCGACACGCAGATCACCGACCAGCCCAAGCAGGTCGACGAGTTTGTGAACACCTGGAGCATTGAGGGCTTCCGCGAGGAGGGTACCACCACCTCCGAGATGGGCTGGGGCACGCACGAGAAGACGCTCCCGAAGCACGCCTTCCAGCACAAGGAAGGGCCGAAGAACCAAATCTGCCTGGCGCAGATGGGCATCAACGTCTGGGTCCGCTCCT
>JBAXWQ010000046.1:0-16394 GCA_037128315.1 Opitutia bacterium
AGGGCCGCAGCGACATCTGGAGCGATGTGCGACGCCTCGGCAGCCACATCTACCGCACCTTTGCCTACAAGCCGAAGACCACGGGGGTTAACACCCGGGCCAATGACGCCCTCAAGCTCCGCATGGGCGTTTGTCAGGATTTCGCCCACGTCCACCTCGGCCTCTGCCGCAGCCTGGGGATTCCGGCCCGCTACGTCAGCGGCTACTTTTTCAACAACACCCGGCGCCCGCGGGAAATCGAGGCCTCCCACGCGTGGATCGAGGCTTATATTCCCGGTCACGGCTGGGTAGGCTACGATCCGACCCATGACCGCCCGGCGGATGATCGCTACGTGAAGATCGCGGTAGGCCGTGATTATTCCGATATCCGACCCGTCAATGGCACTTATCGCGGGCCGCCCACCCGTTCCCTGAAGGTCGAGGTCACCGTGCGGGAAACCCAAGCCCCGGTCAGCGTCGGGTGAGACCACCCTCCACCCTCGCGTTCCGCCACCTCGCCCATGTTTCTTCGCCTCGTCCACATCACGCGCTACGAGTATTCCCAACCGGTCTCCTTTGCGCCCCACGCGCTCTACCTGCGTCCCCGCGAGACGCCCCGGCAGCGCCTGCATGAGTTCAAGCTGGACGTCAGCCCTTCTCCCCGCCGGATCGCCACCAGCGACGCCGAGGATAATGCGCTGGATTGGGCTTGGTTCTCACCCGATCTCACTGCCACCCGCCTGGAGTTCCGCTCCGAGTTCATGGTCGAGACCCTCGATACCAACCCGTTTGACTTCTTTCTCAAACCCTCCGCCCTCAGCTTCCCCTTTGCCTACGATGAGACGGAGCGTTACGCTCTGGGCCCCTGTCTCACCCTGCCCCAAGGTTCCGACGGCGAACAATTGAGGGCTTGGCTGCAGCAACACCTGCCCCGGCCGCCGGGCGCCACGGTCGAATTCCTGACTGCCCTCAACGGCGCCGTCCGCCAGTTCCTCTCCTACACCCGCCGCGATGAACCCGGGATCCAGACTCCCGCCGAAACCCTGGCCCTCCGCAGCGGCTCCTGCCGCGACTTCGCCCTGCTGCTCATCGCGCTTTGCCGCACGCTGGGACTCGCGGCGCGTTTCGTCAGCGGCTACCTGTACGAAGCCCCGCCTTTGGGCGGCGGGCAGGTGCTTCCCCCCACGATGCACGCCTGGGCCGAAGTCTATTTGCCGGGCGCTGGGTGGCGCGGGCTTGATCCGACGCGGGCCATATTCTGCGATGACGCCTTTGTCGCCGTCGCCCACGCCTCCCGGGCGGAAAGTGTTAACCCGATTCAAGGCGGCTTTTTCAGTCCGATTCCGGCCACCTCCCACTTCGTTACCCAGCTGACCATTGATAAGCTCTGACACACCGGCCTGACCGATCCTTGCCCAACCACTGAATTTCGCCGTGCCAAATCCCGTTTCCAGTCGCCGAGAACTTTCTGCGTGCGCCCAGGCCGTCGAGGCTTCCCTGGCCCGGAGCGGCGTCTTGCTGACCATGGGAGGCGAACCCACCTTCGTGCCACTCGCGCCCCATGGCGCCGAGTGGCAGACCGCCGCACTCGGTCCCACCAAGCTGACCTACGCCCGCCGCCTGGCCGGCGAGCTCGTCCGTTCCTTCTATCCCGGTTCGGCGATCCTGGAAACCTCGGGCAAACACTATCCGGGCGAACCGCTGCCGCGCTGGACCCTCTGCCTCCAGTGTCCCGCCGACGGCCAGCCGATCTGGCGCGACATCTCACGCCTGCGACTGGACGATGAGCCCGGTCCCCACGCCATTCGCGATGCCAGGCAGTGCATCACCGCCCTCGCCACAGCGCTCGCCGTTGACGCCACCCACTGCCTGCCGTTGGCCGAACCCGGCGCAGCCGAGGAAATCATCGGCTATGTGCTGCCGCTGGACCAAATCGATGGCACCTGGATCACCGATGACTGGACTGAGGCCTTCACGGCAGGCACGCCGAACCGGCCATCGCCGCCGGTGATCTTGCTCAGCCCCGGCGAAAGTCCGGCCGGCCTGCGTCTGCCGCTCGATCAACTCGGCGAAGCCAACCTGCGCCGCGCCCTGACCATCGAGATCAGGACCGGCACCCTGACATTTTTTATTCCGCCGCTGCTGCTGGCATCCTACCGGGCTATCCTTTCGTACATTGAAAGCGTCCTGACATCGCTCAATCTCCGCCCGGTGGTCCTGGCCGGCTATGCCCCGCCACCCGACCCCGCGTTGCCCACCATTGGCTTGGCCAGTGACCCGGGCGTCTTGGAAATCAACCTGTCCCCCTGTGGATCATGGGCCGCGTACGACACGCAGCTCACCCAGTTGTATACCGCGGCCACCGCCTGCGGCCTCTGCGCCCGCAAGCACCAGTTCAACGGCCGCGAAGTCGGCACGGGCGGCGGAGCGCACCTCGTTTTTGGTGGCCCCGTCGGCCTGCTTTCGCCCTTTTTCACCTTTCCGGCGCTGCTCCCCTCCATCATCCGCTATTTTCAGCACCACCCCGGGTTGAGCTATGCCTTTACCGGGGCCTACATGGGGCCCAGCTCACAGGCCCCGCGCATTGATGAATCAACGTTCGAGGCACTCTACGAACTGGAGATTGCCTGCGCCGGGGCGGAAAGCCTGGGCAATCCGCAGAACCTTGCCCTGTACGACCTGCTCTTCCGCGACCTGCTGATGGACCGCTCAGGCAACACCCATCGGGCCGAGATCAGCGTGGACAAGCTCTGGAATCCCTTCGCCCCCAATGGCCGCCTCGGCCTCGTCGAGTTCCGCGCCTTTGAAACCCACCCCGCGGCGACGGTCCAATCCACCACCGCCCTGTTCATTCGCGCCATCCTAGCCCGGCTATGCTCCGCCCCCTTCTCCGCGTCCTTCATCCGCTGGGGCGGTGAACTGCACGACCGGTTTTTCCTGCCCAGCTTTGTATGGGAGGATCTCTCCGGCATCTGCGCCGACCTGAAGCAACACGACCTGCCATTTGCCGCGGCCTGGCTTCGCCCCATTTGGGATTTCCGTTTCCCCCAACTCGGCGAGTTACCACTGCCCGGGAAAAAATCCGGCGTGGTCTTCCGCCAGGCCCTCGAAGCCTGGCCCCTGCTGGGCGAATCACCCAATGCGGGTACCGTGGCGCGTACGGTGGACTCGAGCCTCGATCGCATTGAGGCCCAGGTCGATGATGAGACGGCGCTCGAGACCGGACTTTTGCTGGTCAATGGCCTCCCCTGCGAATTTCGCCCTTTGGCTGCCGGCGGCGCGGCCTGTGGCATCCGTTACCGCGCGTTCTATCTCAGCCCCTCGCTCCAACCCCACGTCCCCGTCCATGCCCCGTTGCTGCTTGAGTGGGTGGATCGGGAGACTCTGACCGTCGTGGCCGCCGCCCGCTGGCATGTCTGGAATCCGCGTGATGCGGCCTACGCCGCGCTCCCCGCCGACGAAGCCGAGGCCGCCCGGCGCCGCCGCGAACGCTGGGAGCCATGGGCCAAGACCATCGGGCAGCCGCGGTTCATCCCAAAAATCGATTTCCCGCCGGAGGGAAAACACACCCTCGATCTTCGCCGCTACCCCGCCCAGGTCCGCTAGCTGGCGGGGCCTGTCGTGGGTTCCAGCCTAGGGCGTTTCTTCAAACCTTCGCGTGGTTGACCAAGACCGGCTTGGCCCGACGGACCCAAACCAGCGTCACCACTAATGGAATTCCGCCAACGGCGAAATTTTGAGCCAGTGGCTCCGGCTGATCGCCTGCGCGATGGGTTCCGGGAGCCCGCTAATCGCGGGCAGAGCAGGTCTGCGATCAGCAGACCCCAAACCGGCCGGCGCAGGCGATCAGCCGGAGCAGTCATCGGAGATTTCACCCTTGGTGAAATCCTATTGGTGGTCGCTTTCCGGGGCCTGAAAACAGGCCTAGTCCCGCTTGGCGCTCAGCTCGGCCAATTGCTTTTCGAGCTCCCGGACCTTCATGATCAAATCCGGCAACTTCTGCACGCCGATCCATTGCCGCTTGGCCTGCTTGTCCGGCACGGCCGGATAGCCTAGCACGGTTTCCTTGTCCGCCACATCGCGAGTTACCCCGGATTTGCCGCCCACGGTCACCTGATGGCCGATCTTCAGGTGCCCGGCCACGCCGGACTGGGAGGCGATGACGCAATAGTCGCCAAACTGGGTGCTGCCCGCGAAGCCACACTGGCCCATGATCAGGCAATGGCGGCCGAAAACCACGTTATGGGCGACGTGGACCAGGTTGTCGATTTTGGTGCCCGCGCCAATCACGGTGGAACCCAAGGCCGCCCGGTCGACTGCGGAATTGGCGCCAATCTCGACATCGTCCCCGATGACCACGTTGCCCACCTGAAGAATTTTCTCATGGCGCCCCTGATCGAAGACATAACCGTAGCCGTCCGAGCCGATCACGGTGCCGGCATGGATCGCCACACGATGGCCGATCTGAGTGCGGGCATAGACCACGACGTTGGGAAAGAGCCGCACGTCATCCCCAATCTGGCAGTCGCTCCCAATGTGATTGCCGCCAAGGAGTGCAGAGCGGGCCCCAATCCTCGCCCCGGCCCCGATCACGCAACCCGGACCAATGTGGACCGTGGCATCAATCTGCGCCGTGGGGGCGATCATGGCACTGGGATGGATGCCGGGGGCAAACTGCTCGGGCGGGAAAAATAGCGGCAGCGCCCGGGCCGCGGCCACCCGGGCATTGGCCACCCGGATGATAACCTTGGTGGCGGAAGCAAAGGGACCGGCCACCAAAATGGCCGAAGCCGCACTCGCCTCGGCGGCGGCAAAATAGGTGTCCTTTTCGGCGAAGGTCAGATCACCGGGCCGGGCGCGATCAGCGGCGGCGAAGCCGGAGATCTGAATCGAACCATCACCACAGAGCTCCCCCTTGAGCAGTTCCGCCAGTTGAGCTGCCGAGTAGGTCATGGGAGCCGGCCAAGGGGTTTAGAGCCCTCGTACTCCAACCATCTGCTGGGTCTCGACATCCCAGACCTTCAGCGACAGGCAGCGGTAGATATCCGTCGGCCACAGCGAGGTGGTCTTGGGGCGCTGCAGTTCCGGGATCGCCTGCAACGTTTCCGGCAGGCGATAGAAGGGAATCTTTGAATTCAGGTGGTGAATGTGATGGTAGCCAATGTTGGCGGTAAACCAGCCCAGCAGGCGGCCTGTGCGCATGAAGCTGGAGGATTCCATGGCGGCCTTTTCGTAGGTCCAGCCATCCTTGTCGGTAAAGCTGACCCCGGGAAAATTATGCTGGGCGTAGAAGAAATAGGCCCCGATGCCATGCATGACAAAGTGGGGCAGCCATTGCGTGATGATGACCACCTGCCAGCCGCCATAGATGTACAGGGCGATAGTGATCGAAAAATGCACGATGATCGCGAGCAGGCAATCAAAGTGCTTCAGGGGATGATTGATGAACGGCTTCACGCACATGCCGTGGAAAAACATGAAGAAATAACCAAACATGATGGTCAGCGGATGGCGGATGAACAGATAGCCGAAGCGCCGGGAGGCCGAACTCTTGCGAAACTGCTCCTTGGTCATGATCGGGTAGGAGCCGATATGCGAACCGCGCAGCTTGGAATTGTGGTTGTGATGATGGTTGTGAGAACTGCGCCAGATGCTGCTCGGGCTCAGGGCCAGAATGCCAAACAACCGCATCAGGCCTTCCGCCAGTTTTGAGCGGGGCAAGATGGCCAGATGCTGCTGGTCATGATAGATGACGAAAAACCGGACCATGAGCAGGCCGGCAAGGACGCTGCAGGCGAGCCGGGCCCCGACATTGATGTTCCACAGCGTGCCGGCCAGGGTGATGACGAGCAGCACCGCCGTCGAAAGTATCGCCCACCAGCTCCGGAGGGCATTGTCCTTGGCAAACGCCTTGGTGGCCAGAATCAGTTCCAGCCCTTCCTTCGTTTCCTCATCGGGGGTAGTGTGTTCGTGCATGACCGCGTTAAGCTTGATGAATAGTCCTCCCCTCGCGCAAGGAATTAGTCACCGCGGCAGGGGGGCGCAAGGTGCAGCCGATTCAACCCCAATCTCTTGCGGCCGGCGTTTTCTGCTCAACCTAAGCCGGAACAATTCAGCCGAATCCACCACGGATTACACCGATTGCACGGATCAAGGCAGTTGAATCAGTGCATCAGACATTTGGTTCTCATTGATCAGTGAATGAGCAGCCGTAGATATTGGTCGGTCTTTTCCTGCAAAAAATCCGTGTTATCCGTGAAATCTGTGGTTCCAAATGCATCGCTGGCTAAGAGACTGCCTGGGTCCGGCGGTGGACTCGGACGTGGCATAATCTGGCGGTGCGGGCCTCGGTCTGACGCGCCCTGATCCTTTGCAGGGCGCCACCGGCCGCAACCTGCGGACGGAAGTCCGGGGCACCCGGCGCATGCTGCCAGTGCAAGTTGGGATCGCTGAGATGGGACGCCGCGCGGCGCTCACCCACGGAATCGCGCATGGTCTCGGCCGGAGGGGCCACCACCAGGGGCAAGGTTACTTGAGGCGGGAATGGTTTCATGATGAGCCTTGGTTGAGCTAACCCACCTTCGCCCATCTCGGCGGGAATGCGCCGCATATCTTGCGGTTTTTTCGCCGGCGAACCCTCCCCGCCCGCCCCTTACCCTTGCGCGAGCGGCCGGGCCGGATCGGCGATCCACTCACTCCAGGAACCGGGGTAGAGCTTGGATCCGCTGAGACCGGCATGCTCCATCGCCAATAAATTGGCGCAGGCCGTGACACCGGAGCCGCATTGATGGATAACTTCCTCCGGGCGCCAAGTCCCGAGCAAGGCCTCGAACTCGCGTTTCAAATCGGCCGGCGGCCGCATGGTAAGATCGGGTCGCAGATTCTCTTTGAAGAAGCGGTTTCGCGCGGTCGGGATGTGTCCGGCCATCCGGTCGATCGGTTCAGCCTCACCCCGGTAGCGTTCAGGCGCGCGCGCATCGACGACGCGGCTTTCGCCCCGACTGATCCCGGCCATGATGTCGGCCGCGCTGCAAAGCCGGCTGGCGTCAGGGGTCGCGACCACCGCGCCACTCAGGCGCGGAGCAGGCTGTTCGGTTGTGACCGCATAGCCCTCGGCCAGCCAGTGCGGGAGCCCGCCATCGAGCACCGCGATACGGGTCAGCCCGATCCAGCGGGCCTGCCACCAGAGGCGGGCCGCGTACTGCCCGCCCGCATCATCATACGCCACGATCTGCGTGGTCGGGGTCACCCCGTGCCGATTGAGAAACGCCGCAAAATCCATCGGCCGGGGCAGCGGATGACGGCCATTGGTGCCGGTCTTCGTCCCGGAGAGCACGGTGTCCACCGGGGCAAAAAAAGCCCCGGGCACATGCCCAGCCGCATAGGCGCGCGCGCCCTTTGCCTCGTCAAACAAGTCGTGGCGACAATCAAAGACGACCCAATCGGGATCCGCCAGATGCGGTTGCAACTCGCCGGGGCCGATGATCAGGCGGTGATCAGCCATATCAGGAGAACCAAACGTGATCGCCGGGTTTGTATGGCACATCACCGCTGTATGACCCGGGCACCTCGATGAACCGGATTGCCTGGGTGCAGCCGACCTCGGAGGAAAAATAACCCAGGATCGTCAATTCCTTCAGCAACCTGAAATAATGCTCCAGTTGGCCTTTCACCTTCACCCGGGTGTACTCAACTTGCTCGCGATTCAACTCGTTCAGCAGTTCGGTCCGCAGGTCAGCCGGAGCGCCCACAAATTCCCGACCATGGCGGGCCCGGAATTGCGCGGCCAGTTCCTGCACTCCCTGGTGAAAGGCCGCCTGCTGATCCGGCTCGTAGCAATCCCGGACCATCCGGGCGATGAAGGCCCCGATGTTCACCGCCTTGGCCCCGGGCACATCCGTAGGCGGGATGATGGTATCACCGATCTCATCGAGCAGGGCCACCGCGGCGGGACTGGCCCCATGCGCCGTGCCCGCGGCGGCATTCTCCGCCCCGCGCAACAGCCGCGGGCCGACCACGGTTCCCCCCATCAGCAGGGCGAGGCGAACAATGGATTCACGGCGATTCATGGGCAGGTCCCTCACAGATTTCTCTTCTTCAATTCACTGACCGCGTGATCCGCGGCCCGGGCCGTCATCGCCATGTAGGTCAATGAGGGATTCACACACGAGGCCGAGGTCATGCAGGCCCCGTCAGTGACAAAGACATTCGGGGCGTCCCACACCTGATTGTGCCCGTTGAGCACGGAGGTCTTCGGGTCATGGCCCATGCGGGCGGTGCCCATTTCGTGGATCGCCTGGCCGAAGATGTAGCCGGAATCGACCGGGCGCACCTCCTTCACCCCCGCCGCCTCGAACATCTCGGCCGCATCATTCATCATGTCCAGGCGCATCTTCTTCTCGTTGTCGCGGATGGTGCACTCCGTCGCCAGGACCGGCAAACCCCACTTGTCGCGCACGTCGTGGTTCAGCCGCAGGCGATTATCGTGATAGGGCAAAATCTCCCCGAAGGCGGTCATGCCGATCATCCACGGTCCCGGTTCGCGCAGGGCCGCCTTGAGCGGGGCCCCGATGCCGAGTTCGGCAATCTCGCGCTGCCAGTCCGCCCGGCTGGCGCCGCCCTGGTAACCAAAGCCCCGGGTGTAGTCCCGTTTCTCGCCATTCGCGAGATTGCGGAAGCGAGGGATGTAAAAGCCGTTCGCCCGGCGTCCGTAGACATAGCGGTCGGTGAAGCCCTCGACCCGGCCGCTGGCGCCACAACGGAAGTGATGGTCCATCACATTGTGCGCGAGCTCCCCGCTGCTGCTGCCCAGGCCGTCGGGCCACACGTCCGTGGCGGAGTTCATCAGGACCCAAGTCGAGTTGAAGGCCGAGGCGCAGAGAAAAACAATCTTGGCGGTAAACTCGTAGGTCTGGTTGGTCTCGGTATCGAGCACCTCGACGCCACGGGCCCGCTTTTGATCGCGGTCATAGAGGACCCGCTTCACGAGCGAGAACGGCCGGAGCGTGAGATTGCCCGTCTGCATGGCCGCGGGGAGTGTGGAGGACTGCGTGCTGAAATAGCCGCCAAACGGGCAGCCGAGCCAGCACTTGTTCCGATACTGGCAATTCACCCGCTGCTGGATCGGCTGGGTCAGGTTGGCGACCCGCCCGATGATGAGGCGGCGCGCATCCTGATAGTGGGAGCGAAGCCGGGCGGCCACGTCCTTCTCCACGCAATTCAGCTCCATCGGCGGCAGGTATTTCCCGTCGGGCAGTTGGGGCAGGCCCTCCAGGGAACCGCTGATGCCGGCAAAGGACTCGACATGGTCATACCAGGGCGCGAGATCACGGTAGCGCATCGGCCAGTCGACGGCGATGCCCTCCCGGGCGTTCGCCTCGAAATCCAAGTCGCTCCAGCGGTAGCTCTGCCGGCCCCAGGTCAGGGAACGCCCCCCGACATGGTAGCCGCGGAACCAGCTGAAAGGCTTCGTCTCCACATAGGGGCACTCATTCTCGTCCGCCCAGTAGCTGAGATTCAACTCGTTCAGGGTGTAGTCGCGGCTGAGCACGGGATGCTCCGTCTTCAGCTGCGTGGTGACCTTGAAGCGATGCGGGACCTCCCACGGCGCCTTGAGGGCGTTGGTGTAACCCGCGATATGCTCGATGTTGCGGCCGCGCTCCAGCAGCAGCACCTTCAGGCCTTTTTCGGTCAGCTCCTTCGCGGCCCAGCCTCCGCTGATGCCGGAGCCGACGACGATGGCATCATAAGCCTGGGTTGCGTTAGGCATGCGTGGTGAAGACACCCTGAGCTAGGGGAACGCCTTTGGGTGCCGCAAGCTCAACTGAGCTGCAATGAATCGAAAAAACCAAGCGAATGGTGGAAACCGGCCTCCGGACGGGTTGCATGCGTACTCGCGAACGCAACGCGTCCGGAGGCCGCGTTCCACCCAAGCCGCTGGCTGGGCTTGAAACTCAGCGCCGCAGGGTCGCGCAAAACCGCGCCAGGCGGACCAGCCCCTTGGTGATGATCTCGTCGGACGTGGCGTAGCTGAGACGCAAGTAGCCTTCCGCCCCGAACGCCGAGCCGGGCACGGCGGCGACTTTCTCCTGCTCCAGCAGTTTGGCGCAGAAATCCACATCCTTGAGCCCGAAGCTCGCGATGTTGGGGAAAAGGTAAAACGCCCCGCCCGCCAGCAGGCAGGTGACCCCGGGGATCTTGTTCAACTCGGCGTGCAGGTGCCGCCGCCGGCGGTCGAAGGCGGATTTCATCTCGGCCAGGGCCGCGACAGCCTTGGCCTTCTCCTTGAGCGCCGCCAAGGCGCCATATTGGGCAAAGGTGGTCGCGTTCGAAGACATCTGGCTCTGCAGTTCAGCACAGGCCTTGGCGATGGGCGCGGGCGCGACGAGGGTGCCGAGGCGCCAGCCCGTCATCGCGTAGGTCTTGGAAAAACCCGCGATGGTGATCGTGCGCTTCTCCACCTCGGGCCCGAGGGTCGCAAAATTCACCGGCTCGTTGCCATCGTAGATCAGGTGCTCGTACATTTCGTCCGACAGGACGTACAGATTGTGCCGCACGCAGATCTCGGCGAGGGCGGTCAGTTCGGCGCGCGTGTAGACCGCGCCGCTGGGATTCGAGGGACTGCAAAGAATCAGCAGCTTGGTCTTGGGGGTGATCGCCGCGGTGAGCTGGGCGGGAGTGAGTTTGAACCCGGCCCGGTCGTCGCAGAGCACATAGCGGGGCGTCGCCCCGGCCAGTTTCACCATCTCGGGATAACTCACCCAGTAGGGGGCGGGAACGATGACCTCGTCCCCCGGATTGCAGACGGCCAGAACGCCCAGATAACATGAGAATTTGCCACCGGGGGACACGACCACTTGCGCCGAGCTGATCTTGTAGCCGTATTCCGCCAGATAACGCTCGGCCACAGCGGCCCGCAGCGGCTCGATACCCGGCGTCGGCGCATACTTTGTTTTGCCGGACTGAAGGGCGGCGATGGCGGCGTCCTTGATGAACTGCGGCGTGTCAAAATCCGGTTCACCCGCGGCGAAGCTGCAGACATCCTCGCCCGCCGCCAGCATGGCCTTGGCTTTGGCATCAATGGCCAGGGTCGGTGAAGGGGAGACGTTTTGGGCCCAGACGGACAGAGGATGGGGGGTGCTCATTCGGTGGCGAAATAAAGGGCCCGCATTTCCGAAAGCAAGCCAGCCCTTGGATGGTATGATGTCATAGCGGGTGCCCGCCACCCCTGAAAATGATCCTTTCCGCCGGAATCGCGGCTCAGCCAACACCTGCAGTTGAGGGTCTGCTATGCAGCCCCAAACCGCAAAACACGTTTTGCTCCGGACGGGAAGAAACAGGGTTGTAGGAGGGGCTTTACGCCCCGATCGGAGAGCGGCTTCGCTCACGGGCGTCCCCCATCGCGGCATAAAGCCGCTCCTACAGCTCAGCCCCTTGAGCCGTTACCTAGGAGTTGAAATGGACGCACCAAATGGTGGAACCGGCCTCAACTGCATGAGTCCGCTCAGCTGACGAACTCGCCCTATCCACTTCCACGTTTCCGCGAGGCGGTCTTACGCCGCTTCTTCCGCTTGGGCCCGGCCAGCGGGAGCGCCTCCAGCGCCGGCAGGTAGGCCTCCACGGCCGCGCGCACGAGGTGGCCGACGCTGGCGTGCTTGGCCCGGGATATTTTCTTCAGATTACGCCGGATTTCACCGGGCAGCCGGACCGAGATTTGCACCTGCGCGGGGTGCATGACCACCACGTTGGTGAAATCATACCGCTCCAGCGCCGTGCGGATGATCTCGCTCACCGATTTTGCCTTGCGGTCACGGACCGGCTCGCTGAGTCGGTCGAGAAATTCGACCTCCAGCAGGATCGGAAAAGGCTTGGGCCCTCGGTCCGGCATGACCGTCAAAAGTGCTCCACCTGGCCCGCGGGAATGGCGGGGGCTTCGGCCGCCAAGGCCGCCGCCGTCAGGGTGTCGCCGGGCAAGGCCAGGTTCAGGGCTACGGCCGTGAAGGTCAGACGGGTTTTGTCCCGGGTGAGGTGGTTGCGGAGGTCAATCGATTTGGGCAGCCATTGCTCCCCGACTTTTTTCAAGTCGAGCAGGGTGATGGTTTTTTCGGTCACCCCCTTGTCGCCCAACAACTCCGCCTGCAAAAAAGCCTGGAACTCCGTATCGAGCAAAATGCGCACGCCGGTCAGCCCGGGCCTGACCCCGGCCAGATCGGCGGGTGGATAAAGGACATAGCTGTGGGCCGGGCGGCCCCGCACCTTGGCCACGCCCTCGTACACAAAGTCCGGCCAATAAAGAAACGGCATCTGGAGATCGAAGGGCGTGAGGTCGGTGCCGGCCAACGGCAGAAATGACTCGGCCAGGGTCAGGGCACGCGCCTGGCCCGTATCGCCCGACCAAAGCCAGGTCACCGGCTGCGGGCCGCTCTGGATGAGCCAGCGTTTTTCGCCCGTGAGTCCGCCCGCGCCGGGCAGGGTCAGCCGGGTGATGGGGCCAAGCTCGTTGTGTGCGCCCAGGAGTTGGCCACTGACCGTGCGTTCCTCGCCCTTGCGCGGCATGACCCGCAGTTCAAAGGCCAGCCAGTAATTACCTGCGATGCCGGCGCGGTGAAACTGCTGAAGGATGCGCGCGCCCTCGGCTTGATCGGCCTTTCCCCCCGCCACAAAATTGGCCGAGGGTCGATACCGGCCGCTTTGCGCCGCCAAGTGCAGGACCGTGCCGCCCAGCAGCGCCAAAAACAAAGCCCGGTGGAAAACCGGGCCGGGCCAGAGATTAAGGCTTCTTGGGCTCAACGGGAGCCGGAGTTGCGGGCTGGACGGCCGCCGGGGCCGGAGCACTCGGGGTCGCCGCTGGTGCACTGATCACCTGCGGCAGCTTGTTGTCCGCCGCACCATGATGTTTGGCCTGATAAATGTGGGCCAGGTAGAGAACGAAGCTGACCACAAAAAAAGTGATGGCGGCCTTGATCGTGGCGCCGCTGAGCACGTTGCCGGTCTCGGCCCCGAAGGTGGACTCCATGGAACCGCCTCCCATGGCCGAACCCATTCCGCCATCAGTCTTGGCGCGTTGCATGAGGACAACCATCACGAGAAAGAGCGAGGTGATGATCAGGACGAAAGTTAAAATGCCGATTAGCAGACTCATAAAGAGCAGAACCAACGTAGTCCGGCGCGCTTTGTCAACCAAAGTTCTGACGCCACCCAGCGGAGTTGAACTCCTGTTGGAAAATGCAACTAATTGATAATCAACATTAGGGATTTCAGGTCGGCCCAAAAACAGGCCTATTTAGCGGGTGGATTGGGTTGATCCAGCCGACTGATGTGATTGGAATATATGCTATAGATAAAGCCGCACTTTAACTATTGCAAGAAATCGAATCAATGTGATTGGTTATTATGCAATACATCAAACGTGGTTAAACCTATTGCACAAAATCCAATCAAATCACTGAATTCCCTGCCCCGGGGAGTTCCGGTTGATGCCATCACGCTGAAGGACCTCGGCATCTCGTCAGCGCTTGCCTCGCACTACGTCAGTGCCGGGTGGCTGACGCGTCTAGGGCGCGGCGTGTTCATGTTTCCGAATGATCAGCTCAAGCTCGAGTCGTGCCTGCTGCTGCTGTCCCGCCGGCTGCAGGGGCTCCATGTAGGAGGAAAGACAGCCTTGGCCTGGCGCGGAGTTCGGCACAACGTCGGGCCCCGTGAACGGCTCCATCTTTGGAGCGAAACCCAACATCGACTGCCAGCGTGGTTCACGAAGCGCTTTCCCTGTCGCTACGTCACCCGCCACCTCTTTGATTCCTCTCTGCCGGCGAACTTTGGCCTGCAGCCTCTGCCCGAGACACCCAATGGTCCGGCGGTTTCAGTGCCGGAGCGTGCGTTGCTGGAGTTACTGAGTGACGTGGGGGTGGGGCAGGGCGCGGAGGAGGCCAGAAAAATCATGGAGGGTGTCCGTTCTCCGCGCCTCGATGTGCTTGGCCCCCTGCTCAAGCATTGTCCGCGCGTGAAAGTGGTGCGCCTGTGCCTGCAGTGGGCCGAGGAACTGAACCTGGCTTGGGCGGCCGAAGCCCGCAAGCGGGCCGGGCCCCGCGGCCGCAATCGCTGGTTCGGCAAGCTGCGAGACGGCACAACCCTGATCCTGAAACCCTGATGGACAAGGCTTACATCGACACCGTTCGCCTGCTGTTGGAAATCGCCCCCGAGGTTTTCCGGGCCGACAGCTTGGCAATGAAGGGAGGCACGGCCCTGAATCTCTTCGTGCAGGACATGCCCAGGCTGTCGGTCGATATCGACGTGGTCTACGTCAAGCACCGCGCGGGCCGGGAAGAGGCGCTCGCCGAGATCGGGCGCGAACTCGGGGCTTTGCGTCAGCGCTTACGGGACCGGGGGATTGAGGTGGATGAGATCAGGGCAGTCGGCGACGAAACCAAGCTGTTTGCCCGGCGCGGCCGCCAGGAAGTGAAAATTGAGGTCAACCATGTATTCCGCGGGACGCTACTGCCGACCGAGGCGCGGGCCCTGGTGCCCACGGCCAGCAGTCTCTTCACCACTTCGCTGACGGTGCCCACCTTGGCCGTGGCCGAACTCTACGGCGGCAAGCTGGTGGCCGCCATGGACCGGCAGCACCCACGGGACTTTTTCGACGCGCACGGAATGTATCAGCAGTTCGGCCTCCGACCGGACATCGTGGAATGTTTTGTGGGCTATCTTGCCGGCCACAACCGACCGGTCCACGAAGTGCTTTTCTCGCGGGACATCGACCTTACCCCGGCCTACGAGAACGAATTTGATGGTATGGCGAGGGAGACGATCTCCTTGGCGGATCTGCAGGCAACGCGCGATCGGCTGAGGCGCGATCTAAGAGCCGGACTGACCGAGGCCCACCGGCGATTCCTGCTCGGGCTGGTGGCGGGCGAGCCGGCATGGGAACTGATGAGCTGCCGCCATTTCGCCGAACTGCCGGCGGTCCAGTGGAAATTGCGCAATCTCGCCCGCCTGAAGGAATCCAATCCCGGAAAATTCCAGCTGCAACGAGACGAACTACTGCGCGGATTTTCCTCCTGACCCGAGCGGCCGAAGCAGGGGTAGCAAAAGGGGTCATGCTTTACCTTTTACCTTATTACGGCTGCACTGTCGGGTGCGTCGAGGCGGGCTAAATCATCCCAGTCGCCGGCCTCAAAGCTTAACGCCGAGCTTTTCGAGCACCCGCGACAAATCCTCGTTGCCCTGATACTCGATGATGATGCGTCCGCGCTTGGGCGAATGCTTCAGCGTGGTGCGCGCCCCGAGGTGCGAGGTGAGCCTTTTCTCAATATCGGAAAGTGCCGTCGCCGTCGCCGCCGGCATCTTGCGCCTCTTGCCGGTGCCCCCGGTGTGATGCTTCAGCAGTTCCTCCAACGCGCGCACGCTGAGACCCTGCTCCAGGGTGCGACGGGCCAGCACGACTCTTTCGCCGGAATTTTCCACTCCCAGCAGGACCTTAGCATGGCCGACGCTCAGCAGGCCTTTGCCGACGTAGCCCTGCAGCTCGGCTTCCAAGGCCAGCAGACGGAGTGAATTGGCCACACTGGCCCGGCCTTTGCCGACCCGCTGGGCCGCCGCATCCTGGGTCAGGTCAAAATCGCGGATCAGGCTGGCGTAGCCATGGGCTTCCTCGAGGGGGTTCAGGTCCGCCCGCTGGAGATTCTCAATCAAGGCCAGGGAAGCGGAGGAGGCATCGCTCGAGCTCATCACGCGCGCCGGGATGACCTTGATCTTCAACTGCTGGTAGGCCCGCCAACGCCGCTCCCCGGCAATCAGCTGGAATTTTTCGCCCACGCGCCGCACGACGATCGGTTGGAGCAATCCCTCCGCGCGGATGCTCTCGACCAGTTCCGTCAGGGCTTCCGGCGCGAACTCCTTGCGCGGTTGGTAGGGGTTGGGCTCGACCAGATGAACCGGCACTTCCCGATAGCCGGGCAAGCCATCCGGGACCGGGGCCGGAGCCGGAGCGGCCGTGGGTTGGCTCACCCCACCCGCGGGCGAAGGCATGGGGGCTTTGGGCTGGGTGGTGCCGCTGGTGATAAGTGCGCCGAGACCGCGGCCCAGTCGTGATTTGGGATTAGCCATGATTATTTGCTCTGGGGGATGAACAACGTCTGGCCCGCCCGGAGCTTGCTCGGGTCGGAGATCTTGTTCGCATTGATGATGTCCTGTTGCCGGGCGTTGTTCTTTTTTGCGATGAGGGCCAGGCTGTCGCCCGGCTGCACCGTGTAATTGAGGCCTCCTTCCTTCGGAAAATCCTCGCTGAAATTTGTCTGCACCACCGGCCGCGTGGCCTGGTTCTTGGCCAAGGCGTCCAGTGCCGCATTGGTCTGGCGGCCGAGTCGCTCGATCTGGCCGGCCACTTGGCTGAGCGTCTCACGCTTTTGCTCCCCGAG
>JBAXWQ010000047.1:0-16385 GCA_037128315.1 Opitutia bacterium
CGTGCGAGATGCTCGCGGGAAAACCGTAGTCGGGCTTCAGCCGGTTGACGCGGCCGCCCTCCTGGTCGATGGCGGTGAGCAGCGGGACCGCCGCCTGGGCCTGAAGGAAGCCGAGCAATTCCTTCACCTGCGGCGGCGACACGATATTGCGGCGGCGCGGACCGCTGTCGATGGTGCCGCCCGCCATGTCCTGGTCGAAGAGGATGACACCGCCGACGTGGTGCTCGCGGATGTCGCGGGCGATGAGGCCGCACTCGGCCGGCGTGGCCCCACGGAAGCCGACGAGGAGCATTTGGCCGATTTTCTGGCGCAGGGTTAGAGGCGAAGCGGACATGAGGTCATGTTCAGGTTGCCGCCGGATTCCCCGCGCGACAATCCAGAAGAATCCTCGTCCGCTTCAAGGTTGCGGCTGAGCCGGCGGCGGCGCGGGCAGAGCGGCCTGGAGCAGCTCAAACTTGGCGCGCATGTCATCGCTGGTGGTGATGCGCAGGCCCAGGCGGATGAGGGAACCGGCGGCGGCGAACTGACCGGCCTTCGCCTGCAGGGCAGCATCTGCGTAAACCAGCGCAGCGTCGCGCGGGAAGAGGCGCACACCTTCGTCCAGCACGGCCAGGTGGGCCGGGGCGGGTGAGCTGATGGATGCGGCCCAGGTAGCGGCGATCAGCTCGTAGGTCTCGGGCAGGGCTTGCGATTGGCTGCGGGCGGTGAAGAGCGGCTCGAGCACATCGGCGGTCTGTTTTGTGCTGAGCTTGCCGGCGGCGGCCTCGGGTTTGGTGCGGGCGGCTTCCAGCCGCAGGCGGGCGAGTTCGACATAGGCCCGGGGCCGGACCACCTTCGCGGCGTCCGCGGCCTCGAGGAGCTTGCGGGCCTTGGCGTGGTCACCGCCGTTTGCCTCCGCCTCGCCGAGCGCGGCGAGCAGGGCCGGATCACGCTCGCCGCGGAGGTAAGCCATGAGCAGGGCATCGCGGGCTGCACCCGGCCGTCCGGCGAGGGTGAAGGCGGCGGCCTGGAGGCGCCCGACCTCGGCCTGGGTGGCATCGCGCAGCTCCACCGCGGGCGGCCAGGAAATCTTCTCCCCCTTGCCCGCGCGCACACCGGCAATCTTGAACCGCGTGAAGTCGACATGATTGCGCAATGACTGCTGCATTTCCCGGTAGTCCTGCTTGAAGCATTCCTTGAACAGCGCCTCGGTGAGGGGATCCTGGTCCAGGCGTCTGATGAACGTGAGGAACTCCTTCTGGTGCTTGCCATAGTCGCCGTAGAGCCCCCAATGCACAAACGCAAAACACTGCGCGGCCCAGCGGGAGTCACGTGAATCGGCGATAAGCGTGGTGCTGGAGGTCCGCGAAAAAAACTCCGCCAGAGGAAGCAGGGCACCGGATTGCAGCATCACATTGAAGTCACCTCCAACTTGACTAAGCCCGTTGGGGTCAATGACCTGGCCGATCGAAATGGAATTTTCCGTGAGATGGACCGCAGCAATCAGCCGGGCGAGGCCCTCGGTCAACCACGGGGCGGGCTTCCGGGCGAGGCCCGACAGCAGGACATTCACGTAATTACGGTGCAGCACATCGATAGGCTGCAGGATAATTGTTTGGTCGAGTACGATGCTCGCCTGGGTCGAACCGCGAGTGACTGAAAACCGCTCGGTGAGGCCGAAATCAACCGGCGTATCAGGTTGGAACCGCTCAAACTCGCCAAACCGGCCGCAAACCACGACCACGCAGGGCGCGCCAAAATCCCGGCGCACTCCTGGCCAGATGATATCCAGGGCGAAGATGAAATCCTGCAGACCATTTGCCATGCTTTGGCTAACTGCGCTTGAGGCACTGGAGAGGATTTCGATGTCGTCGATCCGCGCGTAATGCCACGATTCCGGCGTCGGCAGCTCGCGCCCGGTCGTCACTGTGTATTTCGGCAGCTCGAGGGTCGGCTCCTCGGCGGCCTGCCCGACGCCGGTCAACGAAACAAGGCACGT
Source organism: Opitutia bacterium (assembly GCA_037128315.1). Taxonomy (GTDB): domain Bacteria; phylum Verrucomicrobiota; class Verrucomicrobiia; order Opitutales; family Opitutaceae; genus Lacunisphaera. Next base: position 1,979 of record JBAXWQ010000047.1, read on the forward strand.
GACGGCCAGCACCAGCCGGCGGGAAACAAGGGGCGGTTTCATGTGGGCATTCCACCGGGAAAGCCGCGCGGACACAACCCGGCATTGCCCCAAGGGCGGGCTACGAGCGCTTCTCGACGCCGATGCCGGGCCGGTCGGGCAGCGTGATCCTGCCGTCCACGATGGTGGCGCCGTCGAAACAGTCGTTCTTGATCAGCACCGCGCCGTCGAGATCCGCCCAGTCGACCAGCGGAGAAAGCTGCGCGGCCGCGGAAATGGCGCACGAGGTCTCGGTCATGCAGCCGAGCATGACCTTGAGGCCGAGAGCCCGGGCGAGCGTGATCATGCGGTGGGCCTCCCTCATCCCGGTGCATTTCATGAGCTTGATGTTGATGCCGTCGAACACGCCGCGGGCCGCGGCCACATCGGACAAACGCTGCACGCTTTCATCGGCAATCAGGGGCAGCGGGCTGCGCGCGCGGAGCCAGGCGGTGTCATCAATCTGTTCCTTCGGCATGGGCTGCTCGATGAACACCACACCCTGGGTCGCCAGCCATTCGCTCATGCGCAGCGCCTCCTCGCGGTCGCGCCAGCCTTGATTGGCGTCGACAGTGATCGGCTTGTCGGTGACCTCGCGAATGGTCTCGATCAGCTGCCGGTCGGTGTCGCGGCCGAGTTTCACCTTGAGGATGGCGTAGGGCGCGGCCTCGGTGGTCTTGCGCCGCACCATTTCCGGGGTGTCGATGCCGATGGTGAAGGAGGTGACCGGCGTCTTCGCGGGGTCCAGGCCCCACAGGCGGTGCCAGGGAGCTCCCAGCTTGCGCCCGATCCAGTCGTGCAGGGCGATGTCGAGCGCCGCCTTGGCGGCGGTGTTGCCCGGGGCTAGCGCATCGATTTGGGGGAGGATTTCCTCCAGCCGGAAGGGATCCGTCACGGCCCCCGCATCAAACCGGCGCATGAAACTGGCGGCACTCGCCTGCGACTCCCCCAGGTAGGGCGGCATCGCCGCCTCCCCGTAACCGATGATACCCTCATGTTCCAACTCCACCAGCAGGGCCGGCGTGGTCGTGCGGGAGCTCGTGGCCAGCGTAAAAGCGTGGGCCAGTTCGAGCGTGTAGGGATAATAGCGGAGCTGCATTTTGCTCTAAGGGTTGCTTGCAAATCCCCACACACCCCGGCGCTGCGCGCCACCCCTCTCGAGAGGGGACCCCATCATTCGATGACTTGGGCTTGATTCCCCTCTTGGAGAGGGGTGCCCAACCGGGCGGGGTGTGTTGGGTTGGCGATTGTTTTTCACCGGGCTTAAGTGCGCTGACAATTTTGCAAGCCCGCCCCGGTTACAGCACCACCAGGTCGGCCCGTACCGCAGCCGTCAGTTTATCCATGCTGGCCCGCACCACCGCATCGGTCGGCCCCTCGACCAGCAGGCGCAGTTTGGGTTCAGTGCCGGAGTAGCGGATCATCACCCGGCCCGCGGTGCCCATCTCCCCTTCCACCGCCCTGATCACGGCCGGCAAGGTGGGCAGAGACTCCAGCGGCTTCTTTTCCTTCACGGTAAGCGCAGCCGTGAGCTGCGGAAATTTGGTCAGGGATCGCCGGAGAACGGACAACGGCTGCCCCGTGGCCAGCATGACCTCGATCACCTTGAGGGCGGCCACGAGTCCGTCGCCGGTGGGCGAGATTTCCGCACAGATCACATGACCGGATGATTCGCCCCCGAGCATGGCCCCCTCGGCGCGCATGCGCTCGATGACGTACCGGTCGCCGACGGCGGTGCGACAGACCCGGCCACCCGCCGCAGTGACCGCCGCATCGACGCCGAGATTGCTCTGCTGCGTGATCACAAGGGTATTAGCCGCCAACCGCCCCTGCTGGAGAGCGTGCAGCGCCAGCAGGGTGAGGATTTCATCCCCATCGAGCACCTGCCCGGTTTCATCGCAAAGGATGCACCGGTCGGCGTCGCCGTCGTGCGCGATGCCCAGCCGCGCGCCGGTGGTCCGGACAAGCGCGCACATTTTTTCCGTATGCTGACTGCCAACACCGTCGTTGATGTTCCGGCCGTCCGGCTGATCCCCGAGCAGCGTGAGGGACGCGCCCAATTGCGCGAGGGCGGTGCGGCTGCTGACCGCGGCGGCGCCGTTCGCCGTATCGAGGACAATTTTCCATCCCTGGAGACTTTGGGCCGGCAGCAGGGCCGTGGTCAGGGCGAGGTAATGGGCCAGGGGCTCGGCCAAGGTTTCGCCCGGGCCGGTGGGCGGCAGGCGATCCGGCGGCGAGGCCGGGATCAGTTGCTCAATTTGCAATTCCTGCTCGTCCGTCAGCTTGATGCCGGCTGGGCCGAAAAACTTGATGCCATTGTCGCTGGCGGGATTGTGGGAGGCGGTGATGACGACGCCGAGGGCGGCCGGCTCGCGGCGCGTCAGCAGGCTGACCACCGGAGTGGGGACCACGCCAAGACTGATCGGCCGCAGGCCTTCGGATTTCAGGCCCGCGGCCAGCGCCTGCTCCAGGGCGGAGCCGGAGGCGCGGGTATCGCGGCCGATGAACACGGGCCGCCCGGCCAGCCCCGGTTGCGCCTTGGTGTAGCGCGCCGCGGCCACGCCGAGCCGCCACGCAAAGTTCTCGTTCATGGTCGGGCTGCCATAAGGCCCGCGCACCCCGTCCGTCCCGAAGTATTGCCGTTTCATGCGTGATAAAATTCCCGCGTCGCTTTAATTTTGCGGGCAACGGCGCCGCCGAGCAGCAAATCGCGGACCGGCGCGAGCCCCTCGCGGATCGAGGCGGTGCGGCCGGCGATGTGCAGCCCGAGGGCGGCGTTGAGCACGATACTGTCAACCAGTCCGTCCGGCCCGCGCCCGGCGAGGATCGCCTCCACCAGGGCGAGATTGGCCGGCAGATCGCCCCCCTGCAGTTCACTAAAGGGCGCCGGCGCCAAGCCGAAGTCCTCGGCCCGCCATGTGGCGGTGAGTTCATGCAACCGCCCCACCCCGCGCACATGGTTGACCGTGGCGGTCGTCAATTCGTCGATGCCCTGCCCGGCCCCGATCACCCCGTGACCGACCACCCCCGCCTCCTGCCCCAGCTCATCCAGGGTGCGGGCCAGCTTGTCCACGAGTGGCAGGGCGTAGACGCCCAGCAGGATATGGGCCGGGCGACCGGGGTTGATGAGCGGACCAAGAATGTTGAACACGGTGCGCTGGCCCTCGGCCGCCAGCGTTTTACGGACCGGCGCGATGTGCTTGAAGGCCGGATGATAGTTCGGGGCGAAAAAGAAAACGTAGCCGAGCTGGTCGAGGGCCGCCCGCAACTTCTCCGGCGGAGCCGCCAGGTCGACTCCCAGGGCGGCGAGCAGATCCGCGCTGCCGCACTTGGAGGTGATGCCCCGGTTGCCGTGTTTCATGACGGGGACCCCGGCACTCGCCAGCAGCAAGACCACCAAGCTGGAAACGTTGAACCCGCCCGCATGGTCGCCGCCGGTGCCGACAATGTCGATCGCCCGCGGGGCCCACGACTCAACCCCGGGGTTCAGGGCCAGGGCCCGGTAGGCACGGGCCAGGCCGGCAATCTCCCCGGGAGTTTCACCTTTGCGGGCCAGGGCCCGCAGAAAATCCGCCTTGCTTTCCTCCGCTTCCCCCGCCGCAGCCAAGGCCGCGGCGGCGACCGTCACCTCGGCGGCCGACAGGTCCCGCCGGGCGGTCAGCTGGGAGGTGAGTTCGGGGAGGGAGGCCATCGCGCGCCGAGCAGAATCATTTCCACAGGTGGCGCAAAGCATAAAACTCGACAGGGTCCCGGGCTTCTTGAACCATCGCTGCGTGCATTTTCCGGCCCGCACCCTTTACCGCAGCCTGCTTCTGGCCGCCCTCCTCATCCCTCGGGTCCACGCGGCTGAGACGCCGCCCCCCCCGGTCGCAGAACTGAGCGTTCACGATGCGGTGGTGCTCGGCATCGTCGAGGGCGTGACCGAATTCCTGCCGATCTCCTCCACGGGTCACCTGATCATCGCCACCCAGATGCTCGGGCTGGAGTCGGAAACGCAGCTCACCGACAAGCAGGGCCAGTTGCTCTGGCACAAGGCGCCCTCGCGGGAAAATCCGGCCGGAGTGCCGCTAACCCTCAAGCTCGCCGCGGATACCTACACGGTGATCATCCAGGTGGGGGCGATCGCCGCCGTGGTCCTGCTCTATTGGCGGCAGATTCTGGCCATGCTGGTCGGTCTGCTGGGGCGCAGCAGTCCCGGCTTCCGCCTGCTGCGTAATGTGGTGCTGGCCTTCCTGCCCGTGGCGGTCATCGGCTTTCTTTTTCATGACCTCGTGGACAAATACCTCTTCTCCACCTTCACCGTCATCGGCGCCCTCGTCTTCGGCGCCATCCTCATGCTCTGGGCGGAGCGCTGGCGCCGGGCGAACAGCGGCATCGGGTTTTCCAAGGGCGACCCTTCCGACCTGACCACCCAGAAGTCACTGGGCATCGGCGTGGCCCAATGTCTGGCGCTGTGGCCCGGCATGAGCCGCTCCATGGTCACGATCGTGGCCGGCTATCTGGCAGGACTAAATCCGGGTAAGGCGGCTGAGTTCAGCTTTCTGGTGGGCCTCCCCACCCTGGGCGGAGCCGCCTTCATTAAGGCCATCAAGTCGGGGCCCGCGATGATTCAGGTCTTTGGCTGGAGCGATGTGCTGTTGGGGGCGGGAGTGGCCGCCATATCGGCACTGATTGCCGTCAAGTTCCTGGTGCACTTCATCTCGCGGCACGGGCTGGCTGTTTTCGCCTATTACCGGCTGGCGCTGGCAGTTGCACTGCTGGTTTTTTACCTTTTGTGATGGCCGGCGGACCCCTTGACTATAACTCTTGACGGCTCCTCCAGCGAACCCTAGCAACCTCGGCTTTATATCGCAAATCTGCGCTGGTTTTCTCCGGCCAGCTGCATCAACTTCCTCTTCATATGGCTAACCCGAAACGCAAACAATCCAAGCGCCGCAGCGCCAACCGCCGTGCCGCCAATGCTTTTATCGCTCCCGAATTTGCCAAGGACACCGATGGTGGCGCTTTTCGCCCCCACCGCGTTAATCCCAAGACCGGCATTTACCGCGGTCGTCAGGTATTGAACGTCGAGGTTTAAGGTCCGCCCAGTCAGTTTTTTCTGCCATCCATCCCGAAACGGCCAGTCCCGCGGCAGCTCAGGCGCGCATTGCGGTAGACGCGATGGGTGGCGACCTCGGGCCGGCCGAAGTGGTCGAGGGCGTCAAGCTGGCGCTTAATTCCGGGGATTTGCTGGCCCCGATCTTGCTGGTCGGCGACCAAGCCGTTCTGGAGCCCCTGCTGCTCCAGGCTGGCCTCAACGGCCGGGCCAACCTGTCGATCGCACACGCCTCCGAGGTGATCACGATGGAGGACAAGCCCCTGCGGGCCATTGCCCGCAAGAAGGATTCCTCCATGGTCAGGTGCTTCAACCTGCTCAAGCAGGGTGAAGCCGGCGCCTTGGTGAGCTCGGGCAACACCGGCGCCCTGATGGCCGGGAGCAAGCTCATCGTGGGCTCCATGGCGGGCGTCGAACGCCCCGCCCTGGCCCCCGCCATACCCCGCGACGGCGGCTACTTTGTGCTGATCGACGCCGGGGCCAATCCCAGCTCGGAAGCGGTGCACCTGATGCACAATGCCATCATGGGGTCCCATTATGCACGCGCTGTCCTGGGCGTCGCCTCGCCGCGGGTCGGCCTGCTTACCATCGGCACCGAGGAGGGCAAGGGCACGCCGCTGACCAACGAGGCGCATGAAATGCTGAAAAAACTCACCGGGGTAATTAATTACATCGGTCCGGTCGAGGGCTTCCAGGTCTTCCGCGACCAAATTGACGTGGTCGTGTGCGACGGCTTCGTCGGCAACGCCCTGCTCAAGTCATGGGAGTCCATGGCCAAGTTCATCAAGAACCTGCTCGCCGAGGAATTGAAGCGGAACCCGCTGCGGGTGGCCGGCTATTTCCTGGCCAAGGGGGCGTTCAACGCCATGAAGGAACGGCTCAACCCCGACCGCTACGGTGGCGCGCCCCTGCTCGGGGTGCGCGGCAATATCCTCAAGGCCCATGGTTCCAGCAACCGGCACGCCTGGGCGAGCGCCATCAACGCCGCGGGTAAGCTTATCCAGCACGACCTCTACCACCGCATTGAACAGGACGTTGCCCAGGCCAACAAACTCATCGCCGTGCCCGCCACGATGCCCGCGGCCAACTAATCCAACCCTATGACTTCCGTTATCATCGCCGGCGTCGGCTCCTATGCCCCCCAGAAAGTCCTCACCAATGAGGACCTCACGAAGATGGTGGACACCTCCGACGAGTGGATTTTCTCCCGCTCCGGCATCCGGGAGCGTCACATCGCCGCGGCGGAGGAAGCCACGTCCGATCTGGCCATCAAGGCCGCCGAGTCCGCCCTGAAGGATGCCGGGGTTCTGGCCACCGAGATCGACCTGCTCATTGTGGCGACCGCCACCCCCGACTATCCGATCCCCTCCACGGCCTGCGTCGTCCAGCACAAGCTGGGCATTTTGCCCCACGCGACCTGCTTCGACATCTCCGCGGCGTGCAGCGGTTTTCTCTACGCCCTGGAAATAGCCTACGGCCAGCTCCTGACCAACCGCTACAAGTGCGCCCTGATCATCGGGGCGGAAAAGCTCTCCTCCATCGTCGACTGGTCGGACCGCACCACCTGCGTGCTCTTTGGGGACGCCGCCGGGGCCGCGGTGCTCAAGAAGGTCAACCAGCCGGGCATCGGCATCATCGGCTCCGATCTCGGCGCCGACGGTGAGATGCTGCAGTTGCTCTACACCCCCGCCGGCGGGAGCCGCTGCCCCACCTCGCCCAAGACCATCGAGGACAAACAGCATTACCTGCAGATGAAGGGCAAGGAAGTGTTCAAGAACGCCGTCCGCGTCATGGAGACGGTGGCGCGCGAAATGGTGGAACAACATCACCTCACCCTTGATCAAATCAGCCTCGTGATTCCCCATCAGGCCAACATTCGCATCATTGAGACCCTCGCCAAGAATCTCGGGGTGCCGCTGGAGCGTTTCTTCATCAATCTCGACCGTTACGGCAACACCTCCGCCGCCTCCATCCCGCTGGCGTTGGACGAGGCCCGCCGCGCGGGCCGGATCAAGCCCGGCGATTATACCTTGCTGGTGGCCTTCGGCGCTGGCTTGACCTACGGGTCCACTCTTATTCGATGGTAAGCACCATTTCCATGCGTCGTCCTTTCCCTGCCCTTTTCCTGGCCGCCCTCAGCGTGCTGCTCATCATCCCCGCCCGGCTGGCCGCCGAGCTGGTCTGGACCCCGCAAGGCGGCTGGAAGGTGGAAGGCGGCGCCCTGGCCGGAGTGGAAGGCGCCAAGGGGCACAATGCCCTGGAGTTGATGAACAATGCCCGGGCCGCGGAAGAGGCCGGCCGCACCTCGAACGCGCTCAAGCTCTATTCGGGCGTTTCCAAGCAGTACCCCAATTCCATCTACGCCGCCGAGGCGCTCTACCGCACCGGCCTCCTCCTGCAGAAGCGCGAGCAATACTACAAGAGTTTCGACACCTTCCAGCAAATGGTGGGCCGCTACCCGAATTCCGAGAAGTTCATCCAGGTGATCGGGGAGCAATACCGCATCGCCTCCCTGCTGTCCGAGGGCAAGCGCGCGAAAATCTGGGGCTGGCTGCCCGGCTTCCGGAACCGGGAGAAGGCCATCGAGTATTTCGAGGTGATTGTGCACAACGCGCCCTACAGCGACTATGCGCCGCTCGCCTTGATGAACGCCGCCCGCGGCTACAAGAAAATCAACGAGAGTGAGGCCGCGATCGACGCCCTCGACCGCATGATCAACACCTATCCGCGCAGCGTGCTCACGCCTGACGCCTACCTGAAGATCGCCCAGACCCACGCTTCGCTGGTGGACGGGCCGTATTACGACCAGAAGTCCACCAAGGAATCGATCACGTACTATGAGGATTACATGATCCTCTTCCCCGGCGATGCCGGCATGGCGGCCGCCGAGAAAGGGCTGGCGGAGATGAAAAAGATCCTCGCCCAGAGCAAGCTGACGATGGCCGATTACTATTATAAGTACCGGAAAAACTACAAGGCGGCCAAGGTCTTCTACAACGAGGCCATCACGGTTTATCCCGACTCCGCCGTGGCCGAGCAGGCGCGCGTCAAGCTGGCGACGGTGAACGCCATCCTCGACCGGCAAACAGGCATCGCCCCCGCGCCGGGTGCTCCAGCGGCGCCGGCGCCCAAGAAAAAACGTTTCGGGCTGTTCTGAGCCGGCCCGGAGCCCCGCGCATGTCTCGCTCCGCCACGCTGCTGGGGATAGGGGTCCTCAGCCTCGCCAGCCTCCTAGCCGCCGGTTGCGCCCATTATCGGCTCGGCTCCAGCGCGCCGGCCAAGTTCACCACCCTCTTCATCGCCCCGGTCCGGACCGAAGCCGCCATCCCCCAGGCCCAGGTTCTGGTCACCACCCAGTTGCGGGAAGCCTTCATCAAGGACGGACGCGTCACGCTGGTTAATTCCGCCGAAAACGCCGAGGCCGTGCTGCAGATAGCCCTGATCGGCTATGACCGCGCCGTGGCCGTATCACTGCCCAACGACAAGGGGCTGGCCCGCCGGTTTGACGTGAACCTGCGCGCCCAAGCCACGCTGACGGACACCCGCACTCAGGCGGCCCTGTTTGCCCGTCGCCCGCTCACCGTGCAACGTGCCGTCTTTACCGACAGCGGCTTGGTGCCGTCCGAATATCAGGCCCTGCCCCTGCTGGCCGAGCAACTGGCCCAAGAGGCCGTGCACGCGGTGCTGGATACGTGGTGAGGGCGGGACGCGGCTCCCCCTCTCCGCGTGGCTGGGCGGCGCAATGCCGCACCCCAAACAAATGATTGAGCCTTTGGCCTCCGGCGTCTTCTGTCAGCGGAGCCCGACCTAGCCCATGCCTCACGCATCCCTTCTTGCCCCGTCCCTGCTCGCCGGCAATCACGCCCATCTCGCGGCCAGCGCGGAGACCGTCGCGGCGAGCGGCGCGCCGTGGTTGCATTGCGACATCATGGACGGACACTTCGTGCCGAATCTAAGCTTCGGCCCGGAGACCCTGGCGGCGTTGCGGCGCGCGGGAGCAAAATTGTTTTTCGACACCCACCTGATGCTGTCCGCCCCCCAGGACTACATCGAACCCTTCGCCAAGGCCGGCGCCAACCTGATCAGCATCCACATCGAGCCAGCCTACGATCATCGCGCCACGCTGGCGCGCATCCGCACCCTCGGCTGCCAATGCGGCCTCGTCCTCAATCCCGGCACGCCGGCCACGGCCATTGAGCACCTGCTCGACCAGGTGGATCTGGTGCTGGTGATGACCGTCCAGCCGGGCTTTGGCGGCCAATCCTTCCGCCGCGACATGGTGCCGAAACTGCAGCAGATTGACCGGTGGCGCCGCGAGCGCCGCCTGCCCTTCCGCCTGGAGGTCGACGGCGGCATCGACCTGGCCACCGCCGCCGAATGCCGGGCCGCCGGCGCTGACACCTTTGTGGCCGGAACCTCATTTTTCAAAGCGGCCGACAAGATCGCCTTCGCCGCCGCCATCGTTGCCCTTTAGGTGGGCTACGGGCCGACCAGAATTTCACGCGCCCATGGACGCACCCCACGGTGACTACCTCATTTCCGACGATCCAGCCCGGTTGGACCTCAAGGCCATCCACGCCCACCTCGGCCAGGAGTATTGGAGCAAAAACATTCCCTATGAAGTGATGCAGCGGGCCGTTGCCGGCTCGCTTTGCCTCGGTGCCTATGACGCCCACGGCAACCAAGTTGGCCTCGCCCGCTTCATCTCGGACTTCGCCACTTTCTGCTACGTCTGCGACGTGTACGTGCTCCCGCCCCATCGCGGGCACGGCCTGGCCAAGGCGCTGATGCAGCTGGCGGACCGTCATCCCAAACTCCAGGGACTGCGCCGATGGAACCTCGTCACCCGCGACGCCCATGGGCTCTATGCCCAACACGGCTTCCGGGCGATTGCCCATCCCGAACGCTACATGGAGCGGCTGGATCCGGATGTCTACCAGCGGACCGCCCACCGCGCCGATCCCTCAAGCTAGAGCGATTTAATTGATAGTGTAGCCGCGAGCGCCAGCGAGTGGGCGAACCATCTGCTCGCTGGCGCTCGCAGCTACATTCAATTTCTTGGATATAAAAAACGAAGCTGCACTGGGCCAATCGGGCCGGTGCGCCCAAAATCCGGGCGCGGTGATCAATCAGCTGCTGTCATCGCTTTGCCGCCCGGGCCGCCTCCGCCGCCTGGGCGTATTGCCGGCGGAAGGTGCCGGCCAATTCATGCGCGAGCCGCACGGCCTCCACCTTGTCCTTGTCCGCCAGAGCCCGCCGGATGCGTCCGGTCATTTGCGGATAGGTCACAGCCGACATGTCGCCCATGATCGCCAGCGCCTCCGCCGGCAGGCCGGCCCGGATGATTTCCCGCCACGCCGCCACCAGTTCGGGATGCGTGTCCTGACACATGACGCGCACCACGAACGCCATTTCGGTCACGAGACCGCCCGTCCAGGCGCGATGATAGATCAGGGGATCCGCCACCGCGTACGGATCAACCTCCGGATCGGACCGGGACTGGGCAAAATCCGCCTGGTAGAAATCCCGGCGAATCGGGAGGCGGCGCAGGGCGTAACGATCCGGCCCACCCGGCACGCCCGGCTTGAAGTTCCAGATTTTCTGCCCGTCCATCGACAAGGCGTATTCCACGAAGGCCCGGGCCACGGCCAGATGCGGCGCCCCGCGCAGCACGGCGATGGGGTCGGGCGACAGCACGGTCCCGTCCGGAGGGGAGAAATAGCCAATGCGCGGCCCGCTGCCGTTCACCCGCCGCAAGGTCGCCTGATGGCTGCTGCGGCCATAAAAATCAATGCAAAGCCCGACCGCGGAATTGCCCTGGATCACGTCAATCGACGGCTTCTGCGAGGTGTCGGTGAAATAGCGCGCATTGGCCCCGATGCGCTGCAGCAGGCGCAGGCCGCTGACCCAGCCTTCCGCCACCGCCTGGTCTTCCAGACTGGCCGGCGACTGGCCGGTCGAGTGTACCAGCTGCTGCCACCGGCGCTGCATTTGCTGCTGGATGATGTTTTCAAACGCCTTGGCGATTGAACTGCTTTTCGTGGGATCGCAGAGGGCGACCTCGCCCTGCAGTTTGGGATCCTGCAGATCGTCCCAGGCCCGGGGTTCGCGGCTGAGGCCGAGGCGCTGGTACGAGTCGCGATTGTAGATCATCCCATAGCTGCTGAGCACCGTGCCCACCCAGAGACCCTGCGGATCCCAATAGGGTTCGCCGGTAAAGGACTGGGGGATCACCGCGGCTTCGAACCACTCGGGGTGCAAGGCCCGGAGGCCGGAATCCACGAGGCGGCCCGCGTCGGCGTGGCGGATGAAATCATAGCTGCCGCCGCCAAAGAATACATCCAGCCCGCAGGATACTGACGAGTCCAGGAAGGTCCGCCGCGCCGATTGCTCGAGGGTGTCGCCGGCCGGGGTCGGAGCCGGACTCACGGCTGGATTTTGAAAGGCCCCCTGCACCCCGCTGCTCCAATCGCGGCCCAGGTGCCGCCAGTAATTCTGAAAGGCAGCCACATATTCCGACTCGATGTAGCGGTTGATCTCGTTCGTGCCCCCGATGACCCGCCAGTCGATCGCCACCGACCGACCGGTGCGGGCCCGGTACCAGGCACCAAAGCCCCGCGAGTATTCGTAGCGCAGCGCCTCATTGTGCGGCGTGATCACGACGAGGGTATCGTCCGCACTGCCCACCGGTGGCTGCGGCGGCCGAAAGACAAACGGTAGTCCGACCACCGCGACCAGAGCCAGTATGATGAGCGCGCGCTTCATGGGGTGCGCCGCGGGCCTCAGTCCCGCAGGACCACGACATCCCGCGGATCGGCGGTGGCGAAAAGCTCCTCCCGGCCCGCCCCGTCAATGAAGCGCGGATTGCGCTCGATGATCTTCAGCGCGGGGCCGTGCGCCGGGCGGAACTCGTACTGGGCCACATCCCCCAGATAAATCGCCGCCCCGATCCGGCCCGCGACACAATTGCCGGAGGCGGGCTGGCGCCGCAGTTCCCAGCACTCCGGGCGGATGGAAAGCGTGACGGCCTCGCCGACGGCCGGCGGACGGGTGGGATCGCCCAGCACGCCGGCAAACCGGCCCAGGGCGGTGTCGACGGTGAGCGTGGCGCCGTCCAGTCCCAGCACCTGGCCGGAGATAAAATCTGTCTCCCCGATAAAATTGGCCACAGTGCGATTATGCGGGCGCTGGTAGACCTCGCGGGGCGTCCCCACCTGCAAGATGCTTCCCCCCTCCATGACCGCCAGGCGGTCGGCCATCGACAGCGCCTTCTTTTGGTCGTGGGTCACGTAGACCGTGGTAAGGTTGAACTCTTGGCAAACGCGCCGGATTTCCATGCTCAGTTCCAGTCGGAGCCGGGCGTCGAGATTGGAGAGCGGCTCATCGAGGAGCAGGCAGCGCGGCCGGATCACCAGGGCGCGCGCGAGGGCGATGCGCTGCTGCTGGCCGCCGGACAATTCATTGGTGCGGCGTTCAGCATAGGCCTCCATCCGCACGGCCGCCAGCGCCTCCCCGACGCGCCGGGTGACCTCGGGGGCCGGCACCTTGCGTTCCTGCAGCCCGAAAGCGACATTCTCGCCCACGGTCAGGTGGGGCCAAAGGGCATAGCTCTGAAACATCATCCCCGTATTCCGCTTGTGGGGCGCCAGCCGGGTGACGTCCTCCGCGCCAAAAAAGATCTGGCCCTGTTCCGGAATAATGAATCCCGCCAGGCTGCGGAGCAGCGTCGTCTTGCCGCAGCCGCTCGGCCCCAGCAGAAAGAACAGCTCCCCGGGGTTGATGGTCAGGTCAATGCGCTGGAGCGCCACGACCTGGCCAAACTTATGCGTCAGTTGCTTGACCTGAATGGATATCATCGCGGTGCGCTTGGCCTTGCGAGGCAACCCGCCGGTCCCGGGTAAGTCAAAAAAATAAACCCCCGGGGCATTTGGAACAGTTTGCCTTGGCCCCACGTTCCGCTCTCATCGCCCCATGCCCGCAAGAAAAGGCCCGCCGGAACTCAAGCACCTCGACCACGTTCTCGTCACACCCAGCGCCATCAAGCGCCGCATCGCCGCCATGGGCGCGCAGTTGAATGCCGACTACGCCAGCAAGGACATGATGGTCGTGGCCATCGTGAACGGCGCCCTGATCTTCACGGCGGACCTGCTGCGCCAGCTGAGCAGCCCGCTGCGGCTCGACTGCCTGCGCGCCTCCAGTTACCATGCCGGCACCCATGCCATCGGCGAGCCGCGCATCGTCGACCAGATGAAGCTCGACGTGAAGGACCAGCACGTGCTGCTGGTGGATGACATTTTGGACACGGGCAAGACCCTCGCCGCCGTCGCCGGCCTGATCAAGAGCAAGGGCGCCGCCTCCGTGAAGACCTGCGTGCTGCTCGACAAGACCGCGCGGCGCATGGTGCCCTTCGAGGCGGATTATGTCGGATTTGGGATCCCCAACGAATTTGTCGTCGGCTACGGGCTCGATTTCAACGAGCGCTACCGCAACTTGCCCTGCATCGGTGTCCTGAAGCCCAAATATTACGCCGGCTAGCCCGGGAGGGTCCCCGTCCCTGCGGACCGAGATTTCCAATTCCTCGCTGTTTGCAGTGGGTAAAGGGGCTGGGTTGACCCCAGCATCCGGAGTGATTTGACCACTAATGGATTCATCAAGAGATGATCTTTGAAGGAGTGCTCCGACTGATCGTCTCCGCCGCTGGGTTACGGGGGCCGGCTCATCGCCGGCAGGGTCTCAGTCTGCGATCAGCTGCCCCCCCAGAACTAATCCCGGAGACGATGAGTCGGAGGGGTGAGTTAAAGTTTCGCCGTTTGGCGAAACTCATTAGTGGTTTCCCAAACTGCACCGTCGGGTTCACGTACAATCCTCTGAAAGGTGCGAATGCCCCCAATTCATTGGCTCAGGGCGGTTCGCCGGGATCAGCCGTCGCCAAGGCTATGGCTGACGCGCGCGAGCCCGCCGCGGTTATCCCTGCTAAAATGCCTTGCACTCCCCCTGCCCCCGCCTTTGCTTGCCCGCTCACCCCGGAGAGATGGCCGAGTGGCTGAAGGCACAGCTTTGCTAAAGCTGCATAGGGGAAACTCTATCGAGGGTTCGAATCCCTCTCTCTCCGCCACTTTTCGATCATTGGTCAAAGTTGGAGACTCGGCATATCCGACACCCCGCTCATGCCCGCGATGCATGACTTGCTTTAAGGCGGACATGGAAAAGCCGCTCACCCCTGAGCGGCCTTTCACCCAAACTTACACCGATGTATGACAACGGTATATAGAACTCAAGGGACACCCTTTGACG
>JBAXWQ010000048.1:0-16205 GCA_037128315.1 Opitutia bacterium
GCTCGCGTCTCCGCGAGCCGCGGCCCGTGGGGACACGGGCCATCCCCGATGAAGCTAAAATGCCCATCGCGCCCGGCCGCGCCGACCTGGGCGATCCTCTCCCGCCGGAGCAATGGTCTAAGCCCTGGGCCCAATTGAAGTTCGTCAGCTTCCAGCCGGCCATTTTCCCCCGCATGCTCGGCGACGTGTCGCGCGACGCCCGGCCGGGCGATCTGGTGTCCGTTTACGACAAGTTCGGCCACCGCGTCGGCACGGGCCTCTTCAACCCGCGCGCCAAGATGCCGCTGCGCGTCGTGGTCCATTCGAGCGCACCGATCGGGGAGGAATATTTCGAGATGGCCATCCGCCGCGCCATCGCCCTGCGCCAGGACATGTTCCAATTGGATGCGTCCACCGACGCCTACCGCGTGATCAACTCGGACGGCGACGGACTGAGCGGCCTGACCATCGACCGCTATGCCGACGTGCTCTACTGCGATGTCTACAGCCTTGGGATGTTCCAGCGCCTGCCGCAGTTCCTGCCGCTGCTCCATTCCGTGCTCGGCACCAAGCACGTCCGGGTGCATGTCGACCACGACCTCGGCAGCCTCGAGGGAATCAAGCCTTCGCAGATGAAGGAGATCACCGCCAGCGCCCCGGACAAGGTGCGCATTCGCGAGCACGGGGTGAAGTACGAGGTTGATTTTGCCGAGGGGCACAAGACCGGCTTCTTCTGCGACCAGCGCGACAACCGCCGGCGCTTCGGGACCCTCGTCAAAGGCGCCCGGGTGCTGGACCTGTGCAGCTACACTGGCGGCTTTGCCATCAATGCCGCGTTGGGTGGTGCGGCCGAGATCACGGCGGTGGATCTCGACGAGGATGTCATCAAGCAGGGCCGGCGCAACGCGAACCTGAACCAGGTTTCGCCCAACAAGCTGAAATGGGTGCACGCCGACGCCTTTGCCTACGCCCGGCAGATGCAGAAGAACGGCGAGCAGTTCGACGCCGTCCTGTGCGACCCGCCGAAGTTCGTCATGACCCGCGAGCCCGCCGGCGCCTCCGAGGGCATGCGAAAATATTCCGACCTCAACCAGATCGCCGCCAGTCTGGTGAAACCCGGCGGGTTGTTCGTCACCTGCTCGTGCTCCGGCCTCGTGTCGCTGGAGACCTTCGAGGAGTGCGTCATCAAGGGCGCGCACCGGCTGAACCGCCGGCTGCAATTCTTCGACCGCACCGGACCCGGCGTCGACCACCCCGTCTATTCCAACTGCCCCGAGAGTCGCTACCTCAAGGTGCTATGGTCGCGGGTGGTGTGATTGGGTTCTCCCGCGGAAAGCAGGATTGGGCGGGGCCCAACCGCCGACCCATAGGCGTTGAACCAAGAGAAAGCTTTCCCTTGTGCGCCACTGGCGCAAAGTGATCCACCGCCCACCTTCCCATGCGTTTTGCGTCCAATCTCACGCTGTTGGCCCTCTGGACTTCGACCGTCGTGTGGGGGGTGGAGAGAATCCCGCTTGAGGAATTTGCCCATCAAGAAGCCTTTGCCGGCATGACCATCTCGCCGGATGGCCGGTCGGTGGCTTATGTGCAGAATCTCAAGGGCGTGCAGGAAATTGTGATCCGGGACCTCGACACCGAAAAAAATGTCCGGATCAAACTGCCCGCCTCCCGCGTACCCTGGGTGCCCCAGCAAGCCGGCATTGGTTGGGTCAACAGCCACCGGTTGATTTTCCGCCTCGCGGAAGGCGGATTTTCAGCCGTGGAACGAGATGGCTCGCACCTCAGGGGGCTGACGGGTTACGACGGCGCCAAGGAAAGAAAGGAGTCCGTCCAGGTGGCCGCGGATCAGGTCCTGCATTTCTTTCGCGATGAAAAAGACGGCGAGGTCCTGATGACAGATTACTCCCGCGTGATCCGCGCAGATGATGGTCAATGGGTCGTGTGGGAACATCCCAGTGTGATCCGGATGAACACGCGCACCGCCGCCGTCGAGCGGGTCGAGGAAAACCCGGAGAATGTGGAATCCTGGCTCGCCGACACCAACGGGGTTGTGCGGGTCGCGCTGGAATCGAAACGGGGCCTCGGTCGCACCATTCATCGCGCGACGGAAAAGGATTCGTGGAGCCCGCTGCCGGGCATGGATTGGAATGATCCCAAAATCCGGCCGCTGGGGATGGGAGCGGACAACCAGACGTTGTATGTCAACCGCCAGACCCCGGCCGGCCGTTGGGCAGTGTATCCCTACGATCTGGCGCAAAAGAAATTCGGCGAGGCGCTGATCGCGCACGAGTTTTATGACATTCTGCCCGTAGGATGGCGGGCTAGGGCCAACGGGATCCAGCTGCAGGATCTGGTGTATGCCCCGGACCGAAAGGGCGGGTTGCTCGGAGTGCGGTATCTCACGGAATTTCCCCGCGTGCTGTGGTTTGACGAGGGCATGGCCGGGCTGCAAACCGCGCTTGATGCGGCCCTGCCCCGGAAAATCAATTCGATCGTCAGCATGAGCGATGACCGGCAGTGGGTTATCGTGCAGTCATGGGCGGCGAATGACCCGGGCATGTATTACCTCTATGACGCGAAGGCACAAAACCTGAGCAAGCTGCTGGCGCGCATGCCGTGGATCGATGCCGCGAGGATGGCCGAGGTGTCGGCCATCAAGTTCCAGGCCCGCGATGGGCTGCTCGTGCACGGCTACCTGACGCTGCCGCCGGACCGGGGTCGGAAAAATCTCCCGCTGATCGTCCTGCCGCACGGCGGACCGCAGACCCGCGATGTGTGGGGCTACGATCCCGATGTCCAGTTCCTGGCCAACCGCGGCTACGCCGTGCTGCAGGTGGATTATCGCGGCTCCACCGGCTACGGCGAGGCATTCTTCAAGTCGGGCCTGCGGCAAGTTGGCACCGGCATGCAGCACGATATCACCGACGGGGTGCACTGGGCGATCCGGCAGGGCATCGCCGATGAAAAACGCATCGGGATCATGGGTGGTAGCTTTGGCGGCTATTCCGCGCTGATGGGTCTCGCGCTCGAACCGGACCTCTACCGCTGCGGCATCAGCATCGCAGGGGTCACGGACTGGGTGGACCTGATCAAGGAAAAGGCGGAGATGTTTCCGCAGAGCTATGCCTACAATCTGAGCCTGGTCGGCGACCCGAAAAAGGACAGCCCGGCCCTGAATGCCATCTCCCCGGCGCACCTGGTGGACCGGATCAGGGCGCCGGTACTGATCATTCACGGCCGCGACGACCCGGCGGTGCCGTATACCCAGGCCAGGCTGCTGGTCTCGGCCCTGGAAAAAGCGGGGAAACCCTACGAACTCATGGCCAAGTACAATGAGCAGCACGGCCTCCGGGATTTCACTAATCGCGTCGAGATGTACCGGCAAGTGGAGGCCTTCCTGCAAAAGTACCTGCCGGCGCAGTGACCCAGAGCAGAGCGGAATCCGCGCCCATCCTTCGGATTCGAGCGATCGGCCTCAGCAGGATCATGCAGTTGAGTGCCTGCTCTGCAGATGAAATGGGCGCATCAAACGGTGGAACCCGGCCTCCGGACGGGTTGATCGGATGTGCGCCGGGCAACCGGTCCGGAGGCCCGGTTCCACCCGATGCAGCTGCCTGAGTCCGACCTCAGCCGCCCCAGTGCTTGAAATCCTTCAGGCTCGATCCGCCCACAAATTCGCGGAGGATGGAGTTCTCCGGCACCCAGGTGCTGTCGATGGGCGCGAACCACTGCAGCAGGGAGAGCAGCCGCATGGCCTCGACATGTTCGGCGGTGCCGTGCGGTACCTGACGGAGCAATGGTTCGGCCAGCGGCCGCAAGACTGACAGCTCGTAGACCAGCGCGGAATTGAACATGACGTCGGCGTTCTCCTGGTGCGGGAAGATGTGGAGCTTCTCGCCGCGACGGACGGATTCCCAGCGGCCGATGGTGTCGGCGGCGTTATAGCCGCGGTCGCGCGCATCGCGCACGATGCGGCGGATGAGGCGGGTGTCGGTCGTCGAGACCCGGTTGTGGCGGTCGAGGTTGAGCTGGGTGAGGGCCGAGGCGTAGACCTTGAACGACTGGGGCGCGAGGGCCGCCGGGATGAGGCGGGGATTCAGGCCGTGGATGCCCTCGAGCAAAATGATCTGGCCCGGGCGCAGGCGGACGACCGCCCCCGGCTCCTGCCGGCCGAGCTGGAAGTTGAAGCGTGGCAGCTGCAACTCCTCGCCGGCGAGCAGGCCGCGCAGATGTTCGGCGAGCTGCTCGAGCCGGAGGGCATCGATGGTCTCGAAGTCGTGCCGGCCGTTGGCATCGAGCGGCGTGTTTTCCCGCTCGACGAAATAATGATCGAGTTCCAGGGCGAAGGGCGAGAGCCCGAGCGCGAGCAATTGCACGGCGAGGCGACGGGAAAACGTCGTCTTGCCCGAGGACGAGGGGCCGGAGATGAGGACCAGCCGGGCCCCGTCGCGCCGGTCGGCGATCTGGCGGGCGATGGCGGCGACGTGGTGTTCGTGGAGGGCCTCGGAGACCAGGACGATCTCGCGGCCGCGCTTCGCGACTATGGCGTCGGCGAGGGCGCCGGCCGCCCCGATGTTGAGCCGGTCCAGCCAGTCGCCATATTGGCGGAACGTCGCCAGTAGCTTGGGCGATTCCGTCGGCGGCGGCATGAGGTGCGGCGTGTGCTGCCGCGGAAAGCGGAGGACGAAGCCGTGGTTCATTGGCGCCAGCTCGAGCCAGCGGAGATAGCCGGTGGCGGGCACCAAAAAGCCGTGAGGGAAGTCGCTATAGCCCTCGAGGTCGTAGAGGGTGATCACCGGCCGGACCCGGTGGCGCAGGAGCCGGACCTTGTCCTGCAGGCCGCGCTGTTCGAAATAGGCGATGGCCTCGGCCACCGGGACATCGCGCCGCACGAAAGGGACATTCAGGCCGACGAGCCGGCGCATTTCCGCCTCGATGGCCTGGAGATCGACGGTCTCAAGCGGGCGGTGTTCGCGCACGTGGCAGAGGTAACCACCCGAGGTGAGTGCATGATCCACGAATAACGCCGCCGTGGGGAAGAGCCGGGCCACGCTGGCCTGGAGCAGGAAAATCAGCGAGCGTCGGTAGATCCGCGCCCCGTCGGCCTCGGCCATGGTGACCGGCCGGATCACCGCCTCGAGGCGGACCGGCTGCGTCAATTCCTGCAGCTCGCCGTTGACCACCGCGGCGACGAGCGGGGCCGGCAACGTGGCGGTGATCGGGGCGAGGATGGACTCGAGGGAGGCGCCGCGCGGGCCGCGCAACGTCCGACCGTCCGGCAGATGGACATCAATCAATTCACTGGGGGACACAAAGCGGCTCTCAGGCATGGGGCGGGGGGGCGTCCAGCCATTCGGCTGGGACGAGGCGACATTCCTACTCGCTTGTCGTCGGCATTTCCATCGGAAAACACTACGACCCAGCGCAGAGGATTCTCGACATGACCGCGTTTTCCGCCTTATCTCCGCCAGAATCCGGTTAGACCGGCGCGTTGAACCCAGTAACTGCAGTTATTCCCAACCTCAACCTGTGACCCTATGAAGCTCATCGACCGCGTTAAGAATATCCTCCTTACGCCCAAGACCGAATGGGACGTGATCAATGCCGAGACCGCAGTACCGGGAACTCTCCTCACCACTTACGTGCTGCCCCTCGCCCTCGTGGCGGCGGCAGGACAATTGCTGGGCGGGATCGTATTATCCCGCGGGGCGAGCCTGACGTACGTGCTCATCGGGGCGGTGATTGCCGCGGCTGTGAGTGTCATCGGATATTTTGTGGCGATCCATGTCATCGATCTTTTGGCCCCCACCTTTGGGTCGGAGAAAAACCTGCCGAAGTCCGCGCAATTGGTCGCGTACTCCATGACCCCTTCCTATATCGCGGGCCTGCTTTCGTTCCTTCCTGGGCTGGGATCCATTCTCGGTCTCGCTGGCATGGTTTACTCGATTTACATCATGTTCCTGGGCGTTGGCTTGCTCAAGAAGACGCCAGAGGACAAGAAGGTCGTGTACCTGCTGGTTGCCTGGGTGGTCATGTTTGTCATCACCATGGTCATCAGCATGGCTTTGGGGGCGGTCTTGTACGGGTCAACCGGCTATGGTTCGATGCGGCCGCTCGGTTGAGCGTTGCTGGCATTGCTTAGCACTTCCTCACGGGGTAGAGCGAGTCTATCACCGGGTCTGACCGCGTCCCGGTCGCCAATATCCACAATGGCTAGCGCTACTCCGTTAAGTGCTCCGCCCCTACACCCCCCGCCCTGCGGGCACCCGTTCGGCTGAGCTCACAGCCGAAGCCCTCTCCTAGAGGGGATTCAAGTCCAAGCTAGCGAGTGATTGGGTCCCCTCTCGAGAGGGGTGGCGCACAGCGCCGGGGTGTGTGGCTGCACATAACGGAGTAGTGCTAGGGCGGGTCTTCAAACCTTCGCGCGGTTGCCCCAAGACCAGCTTGGCCCGATGGACTCAAACCAGCGTCACCACTAATGGAATTCCGCCAACGGCGAAATTTTGAGCCAGTGGCTCCGGCTGATCGCCTGCGCGATGGGTTCCGGAGGGGCCGCAAATCGCGGCAGAGCAGGTCTGCGATCAGCAGACCCCAACCGGCCGGCGCAGGCGATCAGCCGGAGCGGTCATCGGAGATTTCACCCTTGGGGAAATCCTATTAGTGGTCGCTTTCGGGGGTTTGAAAGCATTCCCTCGTTCACTCTGCTCATAGGTTTTAAGGCAGGAGCGCGGCACAGAACGCTTGTGCCGTGCCGATCGCTGGCTCATCGTGAATCCGCTCCGCATACCCCATCCGTCGGTGACTGTTTTATCATGCTTTCCATCCAAAAACGCCTGACCAACTCGTTCTACGCCCTGACCAGCCTGCCGGCGACGGCCATGGGCTTTGCGCTCTCCATCCAGATCTCGGCCCTGAGCTGGCTGCTCACGACGAAGTACAATCTGCACATCGACGAGGTGGGCTTCGTCTGGGCGGCGGGCCCGCTGGCGGGTATCTTTGGCCAGGTCATCATCGGCTTCATCAGCGACAAGGTGTGGTTCTGGGGCGGCCGGCGCCGGCCGTTTGTCCTCATCGGCGGCGTGCTCGCCGCGGGCATGCTGCTCGCGCTGCCCAACATCGATGTCATCACGGCCAAGCTCGGCGTGAAAAGCCTCCTCGCCGTGGCGATCGCCGTCGCCCTGACCCTCGATCTGGCCATTAACATCAGCTTCAATCCCACCCGCTCGATCATCGCCGATGTGACCCCCGAGGGCAACCCGCGGACCAAGGGCTACACGTGGATGCAGACCATCTCCGGTTTCTTCGGCGTGCTGGCGTATGTCATCGGCGCCACGCTGGGCAACTACGTGCTGATCTACGCGGGTGTCGGGCTGGTGTTTCTCTTTTCCTTTGTCCCGATGTTCTTCATCGAGGAAAGCCGGGACCTGGTGCCGGCCGCCGCCGCCGGCGCACCGGCGGCGAAGACCGTGACGGAATGGGGCCAGCTGATGCGCATCTACGTGGCGCACGGTTTTTCCTGGATCGGCATCCAGACGATGTTCGTGTTCATCATCGCGTTCATTCAGCAGAAGTACTTCGGCGGGGTGACGGACACCGCGGTGATCAACGCCCAATCGGGCCAGATCATCGCCATCGCCTTTGCCGTGCTGAACACCGTGGGCTTCATCCTGCCGGCCTTCGTCCTCGAGCCGATCGCGGAGCGGATCGGGCGCGTGAAGACCCAGGCGCTGTGCGTGGCCATGATGGCCGTGGCCTATCTGGGCATGGCCTTCCTCGGCCACACCCCCATGATCCTCTATGTGCTCATGGCGGTCGCCGGAATCGGCTGGGCGGCGGTGGTGAGCCTGCCTTTCGCCATCATGACCGAGAAGATCGACCAGAGTCGGACCGGGTTTTTCATGGGCATCTTCAACCTCTCCGTCGTGCTGCCCCAGCTCCTGGTCAGCCTTGCGGTCGGCACGATCATCAAGAACGCCGCGGACAAAAACATCATCTTCATCATCAGCGGCGTGTCACTCGCCGCTTCCGCGGTGCTCTGGACGATGGTCAAGGAGTCGCGACTGGCGGGTGGGTCCAGCGCTAGCGGACCCCGGCCGGGGCATTGACCTTGCCGATTCGGCCCAGGGCGCTCCGCGGGAAATGCAGACATCGCGAGGAGGCAGCCTTTGCCCTCTATCCCCCTTCGCATCCGCTGAACGGCCCGCAGCGACGCGGCCCCTCCAACTTATGGCCGTGCCATCCGAAGCCCAACGGGCGAAGGATGGCGGATCTGGAGGGACTCGAACCCCCGACCCCTTGGTTCGAAGCCAAGTGCTCTATCCAATTGAGCTACAGATCCGTTTCGCCTCTCTGCCTAACGGGAATATGAAGGCAGTGAAGCAAATTGCGCGGCGGGAGCCAGTCGGCCCGGGTGGGCGCCCCGGGGAATTGGGTTGGCCAAAGGAAGTGAGACCCGCCAAGCATAAGCCTCACATGCACAGCCTGAAAAATCTGTTCGTCCAGAACCAAGCCTGGGCCGAGGCGATCAAACGCCGGGATCCGGATTTTTTTCAAAAGCTCTCGCGCCAGCAGAATCCGGAGTACCTCTGGATCGGCTGCTCCGACTCGCGCGTGCCGGCCAACGAGATCATCGGGTTGCTGCCCGGTGAGGTTTTCGTACACCGCAACCTGGCAAATGTGGTGGTGCACACCGACCTGAATTGTCTCTCGGTCATCCAGTTCGCCGTCGATGTGCTAAAGGTGAAGCACATCATGGTGGTCGGCCATTACGGCTGCGGCGGCGTGCAGGCGGTGATGCGCTGCCAGCGGGTGGGGCTGGCCGACAACTGGCTGCGCCACGTGCAGGATGTGCGGGAGAAGCACGACAACTGCCTCTGCCGGTTGCCGGACGACACGGCGCGAAGTGCGCGCCTGGGCGAATTCAATGTCATCGAGCAGGTCGCCAACCTCGTTTCCACCACCATGGTGCAGGATGCCTGGAACCGCGGCCAGGATCTGACGGTGCACGGCTGGATCTACGGCCTGAAGGACGGCCTGCTCCGCGACCTGAAGATGTCCGCCAGCAGTCTCCCGGAATCGACCGCCGCCTACCAGACGGCCGTCGCGGCGCTGGAGCAGGCGGTTTGATGGAGGGCGCGCGTCCCGGCGTGCCGATCAGTCGACCCCGGCCCACAGAGATGTGGGCCCTCCAAAGAAAAACCCGCAGTGTGGCTGCGGGTGTATAGTGCAGGGCAGTAGGGTTGACCTAGTCGCGCCGCGGCGGGTTGAGGCCACCCGCCGGCAAATCAGGCCCGGCCCAGATAGCTGCCGTCCGCCGTGCTGACCTTGATCAGCTCGCCGGACTTGATGAAGAGCGGCACCTGCACGACCAGGCCCGTTTCCATGGTGGCCGGTTTCTGCACGTTGCTGGCGGTGTCGCCCTTGATGCCCTCGGAGCTCTCGGTGACCTTGAGGACGACGGAGGAGGGGATGTCGATGGTGACCGGCACGTCGTTGATGAAGAGCACATCGGCCTTGCCGTTGGCGACGAGGTAGTTCTTGGAGTCGCCGATCATGACGGCATTGATCTCGAACGTCTCGAAGGTCTCCGGATCCATGAAGGAGTAGGTGTCGCGGTCGGCGTAGCTGAACTCCAAGGTGCGGCGGTCGGTGGACAGGACGTCGACGTGATCAGGCGAGTTGAAGCGCTGTTCCAGTGATTTCCCGTAGCGGAGATTGCGCATCTTGACCTGCACGAAGGCGCGGAGGTTGCCCGGCGTGCGATGCTGGGTTTCCATGATGAGGTGCGGCTCACCGTTGAAGGTAATGACTTGGCCTTTGCGAAGGTCGTTGGCTGCGGGCATGACGGAAGCGAGTGGAGGTTTGGTTACGTAAAGGGATAGGATTACCGAGGGGATTTCGGCGATGTCAACCTCGTCCTCGATAATAGTTTTTCGGTTCTTCGCTGTTTGCAGTGGGTAGAAAGGTGGGGTTGCCCACCTGCGTCCCGGAGAGATTGGACCACTAATGGATTCATCAAACGATGAATCCTTGATGGAGTGCTCCGACTAATCGACTCCACGGTGGCTTTCGGGGGCCGGTTGATCGCCGGCAGGGCCTCGGTCTGCAATCAGCAGACCCCCCGAAACTTATCCTGGAGGCGATCAGCCGGAGGGTGACCTCGAAAGTTTCGCCCGTTGGCGAAACACATTAGTGGTTTACACTTCCGGGGCTGGGGTGGGCTCGCCCAACGCTGCACCCACTGAAACAGCGAGGAACCGGGAATCCCCCATCTCCAAGCTTGTCATTTCCAAGAGGTTTCCAACTATTCGCCAACACACCCATGAAGCAGCGCTCCCTTCTGCGCGAGGTCTCCATCAAGGGCAATGCCCTGCACACCGGAGACGCCGTGCACATGACCTTCAAGCCGGCCCCGGCCAACCACGGAATCGTGTTCCGCCGCATCGATCTCCATGGTCATCCGGAGCTGAAACCCCGCATTGACCAGGTCACGGACCTCGTCCGCGCCACGACCATCCAGGTCGGCCACGCCAAGCTCCACACCGTCGAGCATGTCCTCAGCGCCCTGCATGGCTGCGGGATCGACAACCTGCTGATCGAGATTGATGCCAGCGAGCCGCCGATCATGGACGGATCGGCCCGGCCCTTCGTGCAATTGATCCAGTCCGGCGAACCGGTCGAGCAGGACGCCGAACGGGAATACTTTACCCTGACCGACACGGTGTCCGTCGCCCGCGGCAACTCCTCGATCATCGCGCTGCCGTACGACGGCCTGAAGATCACCTGCACCTCCGCCGACGATCGCGGCATCCACACCCAGCATCTGTCGCTGGTCATCGATCCCGAGGTCTACACCGCCCAGGTCGCCGCCGCTCGGACCTTCACCATCTACGAGGACATCGAGGAGCTCATCAAGATGGGCAAGATCAAGGGGGGCAGCCTCGACTGCGCCGTCGTGATCAAGGGCGACAAGATCATCTCCAAGGAGCCGCTCCGCTTCGCCGACGAGTTCGTGCGGCACAAGATCCTCGACATCATCGGGGACATTTTGCTGCTCGGCGTCCCCCTCAAGGCGCACATCGTCGCCACCCGGCCCGGCCATGCGGTCAACGCGGAGCTGACCAAGATCCTGTACGAAAAATACACCGCCTGGAAAAAAGGCGGCAAGAAGGTGACCAAGCCGGTGACGCCCAAGGCCGACATCACCACCGAGACCACCCTCGATTGCCGGCGCATCCTCGACACGCTGCCGCACCGCTATCCGTTTGTCATGCTCGACCGCGTGGTCGAGCTCACGGCGGACACGCTCACGGCGATCAAGAACGTCACGATCAACGAGCCGTTCTTCCAGGGGCACTATCCCGGCAATCCCGTGATGCCGGGCGTGCTGATGATCGAGGCCATGGCCCAGGCCGCGGGCATTTTGATGCTGCGCCGCTCGTCGATGGAGGGGAAGACCGCGCTGTTCATGAGCTGCGACAAGGTCAAGTGGCGCAAGCCGGTGCGCCCGGGCGATCAATTGTGCATCAAGGTCCGGCTGACCAAGGTGCGCGGCACCATCGCCTGCGCCGAGGGGGAATGCGCGGTCAACGAGCAGGCGGTCTGCTCGGCCGAACTGATGTTCGCCACGGTGGACAACAGCGATCTGGATTGAGCCATGGCCGCCCCGCAGATCCACCCCACTGCGATCATCGAGCCGGGCGCGGAGCTGGGTGAGGATGTCGTCATCGGCGCCTACGCCTACGTCGGCAACAAGGCGGTGATCGGCGCGGGCACCGTGCTGCACCACCACGCCAATGTGGAGGGCCGCACCACCATCGGCCAGCACTGCGAGATTTTTCCGTTCGCCTGCGTCGGCACCAAGACCCACGACCTGAAGTTCAAGGGCGGCGAGCCGGGCCTGATCGTCGGCGACCGCAATGTTTTCCGCGAGTACGTCAGCGTGCATGGCGCGACCAACGACGCCGACTTCACCCGCATGGGGCACGACAACGTCATGCTGGCCTACAGCCACATCGCCCACGACTGCGTGGTCGGCAACCACCTCGTGATGAGCGCGCAGTCCGCGCTGGCCGGGCACGTGATCGTGCAGGATTACGTCAACATCGGCTGGGGCACGGGCGTGCACCAGTTCTGCCGCATCGGGGCGCAGGCCATGCTCGGCGGCATGTCGAAGATCGTGCAGGATGTGCCGCCCTACGTCATCGCCGACGGCAATCCCGCGGTCGCCCGCTCGATCAACAAGGTCGGCCTGGAGCGCAACGGCTACACCCCGGTGCAGCTCGAGTCCATCAAGCAGATTTTCCGGCTGATCTACCGGGCCGGCTACAACCGCACCCAGGCCCTCGAGAAATTGCGCGAGCACAAGCTCAGCGACACGGCGGAGTTCAAGCAATTCCTGGCCTTCGCCGGCCAGAGCGACCGCGGCTTCATCGCGGGGAAGTGAGTTTATATTCGTTTCGCTGTAGGGCGGGATCGCTGATCCCGCCGTTTGTCGAGCACTGGCG
This sequence comes from Opitutia bacterium, assembly GCA_037128315.1. Classification (GTDB taxonomy): domain Bacteria; phylum Verrucomicrobiota; class Verrucomicrobiia; order Opitutales; family Opitutaceae; genus Lacunisphaera. Next base: position 12,486 of record JBAXWQ010000048.1, read on the forward strand.
GGATCAGCGATCCCGCCCTACCAATCGGGGCGTAAAGCCCCTCCTACAGCTCGATCTAGCTGGTCCGGGGTTGAATTTGCTAGGCGTTACTTCCCCAGTTCCCGCAGCAGGTCGTAACTGTAGAGTCCGGTGCGGTGGCCGTCGCTGAAATCGAAGCGGATCGCGTAGTTGCCGATGCGCTCCCAGGCGGTGACCTCCACCCCGACGTAATTCTTCGGCGCCTCGCCGCCATACTGGTGGCCGAAGATATCGCGCTCGCCGCGGGTCTCCGCACTGGGCGACGCCGCGCGGAGCGTGGCGAAGGAATAAAAACTCTCCAGCCCGTCGTCCCAGCGGATGGCGACTTCCGAGCCGATGATCTGGACATCCACGGGTGTGTGCATGCCGGCAGGATATTCGGTTGGGTCTGGACAAGGGAAGCTCGGAAAGGGAGTGGTTGCCGCAGTGTTCCCGTGGTCCACCAGAGCCTCGGCCTTACCAAGTGTTCCCCCGATCGTATTTGACCGGCGGCCGCGGAAGCAGCTTGATGGCGTTTCAACCCCAATAACCATGAGTGTGCTTAAGCCCTCCCGGTTCGCTGCTCTTGCAGCTCTTGTCTCCGCATCGCTGTTGGCCTCCCCCGAGGCGGTCAAACCCACCTCGACCACGGTCCTATTCAACGGGCATGATCTCACCGGCTGGGTGCCCGTGGCCAAGGACGGGCCGCCGCCCGCCGACACCTGGCAGGTGGCCGACGGGGTCATCAAGTGCAGCGGCCAGCCCGCCGGTTATCTGCGCACAACGGGCCGCTACCGGGACTATCGCCTGACTGTCGAGTGGCGGTGGACGCCCGGTCCCGCGGCCCTTGACGCCCAGGGCCGCCCGCGGATCCGCAACAGCGGCGTGATTCTGCACATGCAATTGCCCGATGCCGTGTGGCCGCGGAGCCTGGAGGCGCAGCTGATGGAGACCAACGCCGGCGACTTCTGGGTCATCGACGGGGTCGAGACCAACGAGCATGCGAAACTCGTGGCCCAGGCGGTGGCCGCCGCCGGCGCTGACGAAAAGGCGATCACCCAGGCCCGCGGTAACCGGCGAACCCCCAAGGCCTGGCCGGCCTCCGAAAAATCCCCCGGCGAATGGAACACCTACGACATCCTCTGCGTGGGCGATGTCGTGACGGTGCGCGTCAATGGCGTGGAGCAGAATCGCGCCACCGGTGTGACCGAGCAAGCCGGCCACATTTGCCTCCAGTCCGAGGGCGCCCTGATCGAATTCCGCAACGTGAAGCTGGAACCGTTGCAATGATTGTGTAGCCGCGAGCGCCAGCGAGTGGACGGACCATCTACTCGCTGGCGCTCGTAGCTACATTCACTCCCTCGGCTACATGGCAATTTTAACAGCTCCAGACCCCCCCTTAACCAATACCTAGCCCTCATGAAAAACATCCCGATAACTCCTTTCTCCCGCCGGCAGTTTCTCAAGGCCGGCGCGGCGGCTTCCCTCCTGCCGATGCTCGGCGCGGTTCCGTCCGTCTTTGCGGCGGGCTCCGATCGCATTCGCATCGGTCTCGTCGGCTGCGGTGGCCGCGGCCTGGGCGCCGTGCGCAACTGCCTGGCGGCTGATCCGTCGGTGCAGCTGGTCGCACTGGGCGACGCCTTTGCCGACCGTATCGACGCGGCCCTCGACGAATTCACCAAGGGTGCCCCGAATGCCAATCCTCCCCGGCCGCCGCTGCCGGCCGACCAGTTCGCCGTCACGCGCGAGTGCTGCTTCACGGGTTTCGACAACTACAAGCAGGTGATCAACTCGGGCATCGATCTGGTGCTGCTGGTGGCACCCCCGCATTTCCGGCCGTTGCACCTGCAGGCCGCCATCACGGCCGGGGTGCATGTGTTCGCCGAGAAACCCGTCGCCGTCGACGCCGTGGGCGCCCGGCTGGTGATGTCGCTCGCCGAGATCGCGGCGCAGAAGAAGCTCGCGTTCGTGGCCGGCACGCAGCGGCGCCACTCCGTCGATTACCTCGAGACCATGCGGCGCATCCAGGACGGGGCCATCGGGGAACTCACCGGCGGCCAGTGCTACTGGATCCAAGGCGCCCTCTGGCATCGCGGCCGCCAGCCGGAGTGGTCGGACATGGAATACCAGATGCGCAACTGGCTTTATTTCACCTGGCTCAGCGGCGACCACATCGTCGAGCAGCACCTGCACAACATCGACATCATGAACTGGGCCTTCGGCGGTCCTCCCGTGAAGGCGCTGGGCATGGGCGGTCGCCAGACCCGCACCGAGCCCATCTACGGCAACGTGTGGGATAATTTCTCGGTCGAATACGAGTACGCCAACGGGGCGCGGGTGCAAAGCATGTGCCGGCAAATTCCAGGTTCAGCCTCCCACCGGGTGGCGGAGCGGCTCGTGGGCACCAAGGGCTCGGCCAATCCGGCCGGCACCATCACGGGCGAGAAGCCGTGGAAATTCGAGGGAGCAAAGCCGAATCCCTATGATCAGGAGCATGTCGACCTGATCCGCAGCATCCGCGCCGGCCAGCCGCTCAATGAGGGGCGCCGCATTGCCGAGACCACCCTCACGGCCATTTTGGGCCGGGTCTCCGCCTACACCGGCCGCGAGGTCAGCTATGCCTGGCTGCACGAGAGTTCCAAACTGGACCTCACTCCGGCCGCTTATGCATGGGGCGCGGCCCCGGCGGTGGAGATTGCCGTGCCCGGCATGACGCCGCTTATCTGAGCCACGCCTGGCTCCTAGGCGGCAAAATGCGTTTTGTCCGTGATGGTAAGAAACGGGCCTGTAGGAGGGGCTTTACGCCCCGATGCTAGGCGCACGAGCGCTGCACAGGTTGCGAATCGGGGCATAAAGCCCCTCCTACACTCAGACTCATGAGCAGTTGCCTAGGAGTTGAATGTAGGGACGCCGCCCTTCGACTAGCTCGGGACGCTGAGTGGTTCGACTTCGCTCACCACCCTGAGCCAGTGGATGGGCTTGTCGAACAGGCCAGCGTCGGCCCTGCACCCGATGGGGTGAATGCACCCTCAGGGGAAAATTTGGATCTATGGCCTGATCCCGGCATCAGCCCTTCGTGACGCGCGGGGCCCAGTCGCGGAGCAACTGTCGCTCATAGAAATACTCGTCCGTGCGGATGCCGACCTGCATCTGGAAGGCCAGGTTGGTCACGTGGTCCTCACCTTTGGCGAGGGATTTGCCGTCAGCCCCGAAACGCTCATAGGCGATGACAAATCGGGGCGGGTAAATGCTTTTCACGTACCGGACATCATCGGCTCCGGCGCGGCGCCACGGCTCGAAATCACCGGCCAGATCGACATCGTGAAAGGTGATCTTGATGCTATCCCCGGCGGCCAGCTGCCGGCCGACTTCCTCCTGGGTGATCTTGGAAATCATGTTCAGGATGTACTGGTCAGTCTCGCCAAAGCTGTCATCGGCGGCATCGGTGAAATTTATCTGGTCCTGAAAATTCACTGTCACGCGTCCGTCGGCGGACTGGGCGGGGGCCGGGACCACGGGAGCGGACTGGCAGCCGGCCAAAATGACGAGGGCCAAGGCGGCGAGGGCAGGGAGGCGGAGGGCATACATGGAAAGGGGTGTTGGGGATTTAGGGAATCAGTATCTGCTCGCGCCTCCGCGTGCAACCGATCGAGCCACCGACAAGTCTCAGCCGGACTCATGCAGTTGAAGGTGGAGCGGGTTGACCCCAACACGCTGGGGTGG
>JBAXWQ010000049.1:0-15717 GCA_037128315.1 Opitutia bacterium
CGCGGGTGAAAGTGTCCGACCAAACATGGAAACCATCGGCGGCCTTGATCAGCTGCGCCGTGATGCGCACCTTGTCGCCCTGCTTGCGCACGCTGCCCTCGACGACGTAGGCCACGCCGAGCTGGCGAGCGATCTCCGGCACCGGCACCTCCTTGCCCTTGAAATAAAATGCCGACGTCCGCGCGGAGACTTTCAACCCTGGAATTTTCGCCAGCACGTTGAGCAGCTCCTCGCTGATGCCGTCGGAGAAATATTCGTTGCCCTTGTCGTCGGAGAGATTCGCGAAGGCGAGAACGGCGACGGATTTCTGATCGATCGGGGCGCTGACCTCTGTCCTCTGCGTGCCATCCGCAGCCTTGGCGAAGGATGGATCTCTGTCCTCTGTTTGCGGAGCCGGTTCCGCGCAGAGCTTCTGGAAACCCGGATCGGGGCGGAGCTTGTCCCACAGCGGATCGAGGCGCAGCAGCGCGGGCGTCAGCGGCCAGCGGCCCGACGGCGGGGCCCGCAGCTCCTGCTCCAGCAAGGGCACCGCCTTCTCGGCCCGGCCCAGCGCGGCATAAATGCGCGCCGCGGAAAAAGTCCAATCCGTATCCCGACCGCTCGTGAGTTCCTCGAAGATCTTGACCTCGCGCAACGCCGCCTCGGTTTGCCCCGACCAGGCGAGCAACTCGCCCAGCCGCAGATGCTCGTTGGCATTGCTGGGGGAGTCGTGCAGCCGCCGTTGGAGCAGGGCGATGCCCGACTCCCACGCGACCCGCGCCGCCTCCGATCGGCCGGCCTGCGCCTCACAGAGGCCCACGAGCAGCGCCTTCGGGCCGGTATACCAGGCGTCGTTGACATACTCGGCCGGAAAGCGATGCAACGCCGCGAGCGCCTCCTCCGGCTGGCGGTTCATCTGGGACGCCAGCACCGTGACGATCACGGATCTGGGCTCGTTGCGCACCTTGCCCGGGGCTGCCGCCAACACCTGCAAGGCCGCTTCCGGCTGGCCGCGCCACGTCAGCTCCACCATCGCCAGCCCGGTCACCGAGTTTGTCGTCGGCACAACGGCGATCGAATCCCGGATGTAGCGATCAGCGTCCGCAAACTTCCGCCGGTAAAAACTGACCAGAAACTGGTCGTAGAGCGCGAGAGACCTGACCTCCGGCACGGCGGCGGCCCGTTCGTAGTACGTCATCGCCTCGTCCAGGCGGTTCTGCACCCGATACAGCGATCCGAGATTGAGCAGCACCGGGCCGCTGTTCGGCGCCCGCACCAGGGCCTGGCGCAGCGCCGCCTCGGCGCGTGGGGCATCGGTGTTTCGATTCGCCCGCGCGACGGCGAGCAGGGATTCAACCGAATCCGGCGCGAGCTTCAGCGCCCGCTCCGACTGACTGCGGGCGGCCTCGGCCCGGGCATTGCCGCCGCCGATACTCCAGCCGCGCGAGAGATACAGGCTATTGAGCCGGGATGACAGTGCCCAAACCTCGCCATCGTTTTGATCCAGCTCGAGGGCCCGCTTCAACAACCCTTCCGCTGTCGCATAATCGTCGGAGGTGGAGTCCAGCCCATCCATGAGCGCCCGCGCCTGATAGGCGAGCTGGCGGGCCGCGGAGAATTTTGGTTCTGGGGTCTGGGGTTTGGCCTCTTGGGACGTGGCCGACACAGCCGCCTTCGGCTCGGCCCGGCGCTCCGTCTGGAAAAGCGGCCGCACGGCATAGACCAATCCAAACACAATACCGACCCCGGCCCACGCATAGCGCAGCCAGGGAGGCTGGCGCTTGGATTTTGAGTGCTCACCTCTGACCTCTGACCCCTGACCTCTGACCTCCGGCGGCCCGCCGCCGAGCAGCTTCCCCACCCGCACCGCCAGCGACTCCGGCGTGTCCTTCACGCTCAGCCGCGTCCACTGCACGTCGCGAAATTTCTCCGGCACCCGGGCGGTGGTGTCAGCGGTATCATCGATCACGACGGGAAACAGGAAAGGATGGTCGTCGGCCAGCAGGTGGGAACGGTCGACCGCCAATTTCCATTCCAACCGGAAATAGCCCTCGGGCCGGGAGTTGGTGTTGGCCGAGATGACCGGCACGAACAACGCGCACTCCTTGATCTGCTTGCGGATCTTGGCATCCCACGCATCCCCGCCGCGCAGCTCGCTCTGGTCGAACCAGACTTCCAGGCCGGCCGCGCGCAATGCCTCGCAGATGCGCCGGGCCGCTTCAGCGTCTTGGGAGGCATACGATAGGAACACCGCTTTGCCGGGATCGCTCATACGGAATTAGTCACAGAGGACACAGAGGAACACCGAGTCCACCAAGGAATGCTCTGTGAACTCGGATTGGTTCTCAGTGTACTCGGTGGAAAAAGATTGGGCGTTCAAAGTTAAGCGTTGGGCGTTTCCATTCACTCCGCCGTCTGCGCCGCCAGCACCCACTTGATCAGTTCCTGGCTGGCGACGAGCTTGCGGGTCTCGAAGCTCATGCTGTCGAGCACGCCGGCGGCCTCCGCCAGCAGCGCCCAGCGCTGGGCGCGGCCGGTTTCGTCGTTGGCCTGGGTCCGGGACAGGTGATAAAGCACGCGCGCGAAATCCAACTGGAAGGTGGCCCCGTTGGCGCCTTTCGCCTGCTCGGAACGATAAAAGACCAGCGCCTCGCTGAAGGCCGCGAGCGCCTCGTTGCGCTGGCCGGTGCTAAGCAGGGCCTGTCCGAGGCGGACCTTGGCCCGGGCTTGCACATCTTGCGCAATATACTGATCAAGCCGCGAAGTGAGCGGTCGCGCCACCGCATCCCGGGCGGCGGTCACGGCCTCCTCATTTCGCCCGAGCCGGATCGATGACTCAACAATCATGGCGCGGGACTGTCGGGAGATATTTTGGCGAAACTGCACATTGCCTTCGTTGGTCTCCTTGATTTTGCCGAGTCGCTGGGCGATGTCCGCCGCCCGCGCATGGATCGTGGCGTAATCGCCCTCGGCGGCCAAAATGTCCAGTTCCTGCAGCTGCCGGCCGAGGGCCGTGATCTGGACCAACTCCTCGTTGATGGCGCGCTCCTTTAGGATCAAATCGCCGACGCGGACATTTTCCGCATGAGCCGCCTGCGCCGCCTTGACGTTGCCGAGTTGGGCCTCAAGCCGGGCCATGTTTTGCCAGGCTTGGAAAACCCCGATGTCGGAGCCGGTCTTGTTTCGGGGGTCCTTCTCCAGCGCGGTGGCGGCGCGATACTGGACCAAGGCCTCGGTCATTTTGCCCTGCTCGGCCAGGGTCTCGCCGACATTGACATAACCCTGGCTCCAATCGTGCCAGGCCAGGTTGTCCGCCGGATTGAACAGGACGTAATTCCGGGCGGCTTCCACGCTCTTGATGTAGATGGCCTCCGCCTCGGCAAATTGGTGGCGGGCAAAAGCGACGTCGCCGATCACGCTGGCCGAGTAGTAGCGGTTGACCATGGCCTGCAGGTCGCCCGGTCGACGCTCCAGCACTTTCTCCGCAATATCGCCGACGATCACGGCCAGCCGCCGAGCCTCATCGGGTCGGCCCAGCCGCAAGGCCACCCGGGCCTGGGTGTCGGTGGCATCGCCGTAGGCGGAGGCGGCGGCGAGATCGGACAGGTCCAAGGCGCCCAAGTCAGCCAGAACCTTGCGCGCTTCCTCACACGTGGCCATCGCTTGCTCCCCATTGTCCCGCTGGAGGTGAGGTAGAATTCCCAGAATTTCCCCCAAGGCGAGTTTGGCCGCGCGACTGGCCCGGCCGGAGGCTATGAGGGGACGCAGCAAGGCGGCCACTTCCTCCACTTCCTGTTTGGACTGAAAGAAATTGGATGAACCAACCCTGGATCCGATCGCCAGGGCCAGCGCTGTGGTATTCTCGTCGTTCGGCCCGCTCTCGGCGCGCATTTGTTCGAAGATCTTCTGCGCCTCGGTGGATACCTTGGTGGCCTCGGCAATCTTGCCGCTCTCGGCCAGCGAGCTCGCCTTCCGGACGAGGGCCATGCCGCGATAAAGGCGGGTCTGCGGTGTCACCAGCTCCGCGGGCAGCCCGTCGTAGTAGGACACGGCCTTGTCGGCCAGCTTGCCCACGATTTCGACGCGGCCGGTCGGCTTCAGCTCCTCATAGAAATCGTCGATCAAGAAGCCGACGAGCTTCTCCGCCTCGCCGCGCGCCTGCTCGGCGAGCTGGCGCGACGCCTGCGTCTGCGCCTCGGCGGCGCGGGCCCGGCGGAGGTTGACGAACCCGAACACTGCGCTGCCGGCGGCGAGCAACATCAAGATGCTGGCCACAGCGGCAACATACCGCGCCCGGGTCAGGGCCCGGCGGGTGGCACGCTCGCGCTCCTGCTGGGCGGCGAGCTGGCGCTGGGATTCCTCCAATGCCTCGCGCTCGTGCCGCACCCGGCGGCTGGCACCGACCACGCTGCAGAGCACATCGTGCGTGATCTCGACCCGGCGCAGATCCAGGCGGTCCTCGACGCGCAAGAGGCGGCGGTCCACCAGCAGGGCCAGCGCGCCCTCGGCGGCACCGGCGGCGACAAACCCCTTGCGCACGCGCTCCTCGGCCACGCTCTCGCGGAAGCCGGAGTCGGTCAACATCTCGTCCTCGATGAAAATCCGCACGCCAGCCGGCTGGTCCTTCAGGGCGCGCTCGTAGAATTCGGACAGGATGGTGTCGCGCGACCCATCGAGCAGGTCGGCGGAGATCTCGGCGTGGCCCTTGGCCAGCCGGGTGTTGTTCAGCTCACGGCAGATCAGGCTGAGCAGCGACGGCTCGACCTCGGCGCGGGCCAGGTCGGCGCCGCCGGCGACGAAGCGCACGACAGCCTCGGCCACGGCCTCGCTGACCAGATGCGGCGCCGGGGCGCGCACGGCGGCCACGGCCTGCGGGCCGGTCATGCGGGCCAGCCGCATCCGGTTCTGCGTGACGGACGGCATCTGCCCCTTCAAGCCCTCGAGATGGGCGAGGTAATCCTCGCGCAACGAAATCAAGATCCGGTAGTCGGCGCGGGCGAAGTCGAACTTGGCGGCGTCGGCCTCCTCGCGGTCAATCCGGGCCTCGAGTGCCACCGGCGGGCGGTTCTCCACGAGGTCGGCCAGGTCGGCGAGGAATTCCTGGGCGCGCTTGCGGCCGGCGTCATCGCTTTGCGCCAAAGTGAAGATTTCCTCGAACTGGTCGAAGATGAGAATCGGGATGAGGGTCCGGCCGCTGGTGTCCTTGAGGACGTCCTCGCGGTGGTGGAGGAATTCCCACAGCGTCTCGCCGGCCACGGCGGAACCGCTCTGGGTCCAGGTGCCGGCGGCCTCGGTGGCGCGCATCACGGCCCGCTTGATCTGCTCCGCCGGGGGCGGTGAGTGCGGGTCGTAGTCGAGCCGCACATAGACCGGGCAGAAGCCCTCGGGCCGGAGGCGCGGCACCAGGCCGGCCTGGAGGATGGAGGTTTTGCCAAGGCCGGACTGGCCGAAAAGAATGGTCAGTAGCTTGCGCTGCACGCGCCGGCCGAGCTCGCCGGCCTCCTCCTCGCGGCCGTGGAAGAAACTGCGGGTCTCCTCGGTAAATGAAACCAGGCCGAGCCACGGATTCTGGGCATCAACGGTGGCCACCGGCGCGGCCGCGGCGGATTTGCCGGGCAAGGGAGAGGAAGGGGAATTTGTTTGGGACATGGGACTATAAATTAGGTGGGGCGTTGGTCGCTCGGAATTTTTGCCACGAAAAGGCACGAAAAAGGTTTGGCTGACTGGTGCGGATTTGCGTGGCACCTATAGGCGCCGGGTGGGTTTGAGAGGGTTTCTATTTTTGTGCTCTTTGTGCTTTTTGTGGCCAATACCTCAGCGGAATTGTTCGGAGGGTTTGCCAAGAAGAGGTACGAAGAGGGTTTGGGCAGGCTGGCGTAGATTTGCGTGGCGCTGATAGGCGCCGGGTTCGTTCGAGAGGGTTTCTGTTTTTGTGTCTTTTCGTGCCTTTTCGTGGCCAATCCTTCCGGGCCTTAGCGCGGCCTTGCCGCGAAGAATTCCTGGAGCCGGCGGGCGAACTCCGGCGCCACCTCACCACCCGGCAGCCGGCTGAAGTGCACGGCCTTGAACTTTTCCGGGGCGATCGCCTCCCCTTCCGTGGTGTCGTCGATGCATACCGGCAAAATGAACACGGCGCCGTCCGCCATGCCGCGCGTGCGGTCCACAGCGTCGCTCCACTCGCGGCGGAAATAGCCTTCGTGCCGCCGCTGCGTCGTGGCCGAGATCACCGGCACGAAGAACGAGCATCGTGCGATGTTGCTCCGGATCTTGCGGTCGTAGTCGTCGCCGCTCTCGAGCCGGTCCATGTCGAACCACGTGGTGATGCCGGCGGCGTCGAGCCCGGCCTTGAGCTTCTGCACGGCGGCCAGGTCCTCCCGGGCGTAGCTGATGAACACGGCCGACTCCGGCATCTCGCGGGCCGGCGGCAAAAACCGCTGCAGCTGCCCCACCCCTGCCCCGGCGGCCGGGGCGCTGCCGCCGCGGCGCGCCATCCAGCGGCGGTGCAGCTCGGCCACGAACTCCTCCGCCCCGGAAAACATCCTCGTGCGCACGCTCACCTGCTGCAAAAACGACACGAGCCGCACATCCGTCAGGCTGTGGTTGTCTGCCACAATTTCGCCGACGTCGCGCGGGTCGGAGAGCCGGCGGCGCTTGGTCATGCGCAGGAACAGCCGCGCCAGCCAGTTGGAAAAATCGCTGCCGATGATCAGCAGATGGTTGTGTTCCAGCGCGTGGAAGAGCTTCTCCGGAGTCAGATGCTCGCTCTGCAGGGCGCAGACGAACTCCAGCATGTCCTCGTCGGAGATGACATAGGTCGGAGAGGCGGACAGCCGGCCGAGCAGGTGGTAGACGACGGGACGCTGCAGGTCATCCCGCTCCACCGGCAGGTCCACCACGCGGTTGGGGGCGTAGGCGATAACCTCAGTGTTGGCCGCGCCGCCGAAGCGCACCTGGTTGACCGCCTGCTCCAGCAGCGGGTCGAAGGTCATCGACACGTAGAGGTTGAAGTCGGTGATCTCCGCCAGCTGCCGGAGCGGGAGCGGCGGCTGGAAGGTCGATTCGCGCATGATGGTGCGCAGGCGAGTGTAGGCCTCCTCGCGCCGGCCGTGGCCGGTCAGGTAGCTGCAGACGACATCATTCAGCAGCAGCGGCTTGCTCAGGGGTGAGGGATCAACGCCAAGCCGGGCAGCGAGTTTTTCGGCGAGCCACTCCTGCAGCAGCCGCGGGCCGGTCTCGGTCTCGACCTTGAGGAGCTCGGGCCCGACGATGGGGATGACGCGCTTCTCCTCGATGTAGTTGAGGAGATCGTCCCAGACGTCGTCGTTGAACGGCACAGCGGTGGAGGTGGCGGCGGCGGTTTCTGGATTCATGGGCGAAGGAGGTGAAGAGAGGGGAAACAGCAATCGGATTTAGCCACAAAAAGGCACGAAGAGACACGAAAAGGGAAATCCTGAAGGCAGGGTGAGTCGTACCCAATCACACACCCCACCCTGCGGGCACCCCTCTCGAGAGGGGATCCAAGGCCATTTGGCCAAGGATTGGGTCCCCTCTGGAGAGGGGTGGCGCTCCGCGCCGGGGTGTGTTGGATGATCATAGGGCGTTAAGCGTTCGCAGTTCCTCAGAACAGCGGCGCGTTGTTCTTCGGGTCGTTGAGGATGGCCTCGAAGGCGGGATAGCCCTTCAGCGGGAAGAAGGTCGGGCCGGTTTTCAGCACATGGACGTTGGGCTGGCTACCGGTGGCGAGGAGTTGCCGCAGTTCGGCACAGGCCGCTTCTTTGTCTCCGTTCCACGCCAGCACAAAAGCCAGGGCCTGATGCGGCCCGCGGCCCGAAAGCGGATCGAGGGATTCCGGCATGATCGCCCGCGCTTGCTGCGCGGCGGCTAGCGCCTCCGCCGTGTGACCCAGCAGAGCCTCGATCTGAGCCAGTTGCGCCAAGACCACCGTGTTCCGGAACTCGTTGACTAGGCGGGCGCGGAGCTCGGCGGCATGTTTTTCGATGCGCTTCCGGGCGCCGGCCAGGTCGCCCTGCGCCGCCATGACGACCGCGTTATTCAACGCATACTCCGCGGGGGAGCCGCCGCCGCTGCCGAGGCCGGGCGCCCAAGCTTCCGGGTATTCGCGATTGAGCGCCTGCACGGCCGCCAAGTCGCCCTTCATCGCGGCCCACAACTTGCGGTATCCGGCCGCCAGCGCCGGGTCGGCCCGCGCGGCAATGAGCCCGGCCAGAAGCCCATCACCTTCCTTGCTCGAGCCGTTCAGGAAATACTTCAATCGCGCCACCTCGAAGGACTCGCGCAGGGACTCGGGCAGCAGCCGCACGCGGCGCTCCTGCTCGACGATCGCCTCCGGGTAGCGCCGCATCGACCCGAGCGAAATCATCAGGTTGCGCGCGATCTCCGCCGACCCGGGATCAAGCTCCGCCGCGAGCCGCAGGTTGGCCAGCGACTCGACCCATTGACCCTGCCGCCGCTGGATAAGCCCGGTCAGGAAAGGCCCGAAGTAGTTTTTGGGCCACTGCCGGGTGATCCGCCCGATCTGCTCCAAGGCGGTGGGATAATCCCGCAGCGCATAGTAGTAATAGGTGACGATGCCGGCCAGGACCTCTAAGCTGTCGGGCTCCAGCTGGCGGGCCCGGTCGATGGCCGCCTTGGCCTTGGCCAGCCGGGCCTCCGAGGTGTCGAGGGCGTTGAAGATCATCTGGGAGTTCACCGAACCGAGGGCGGCCCAGGCGCTGGCGTAGGCGGGATCGAGCGCTACGGCGCTTTGCAGCATCGCCTCCTGTGTTTCCAGTTCCTGCCGGGTGTCGTTGCCATTGCGGTCGATCTGGCGGGCGCGCAACACCAGGTCGTAGGCGGCGGGATTGGTGGTCGGCGCATGGTCTAGCCGTGCCTTTTCCTGCGGCGAGAGCGCGGCGGAGAGCGCCCCGGCGATCTCCTTGGCCAGTTCGGCCTGGATGGCGAACACGTCGGTGAGGTCGCGGTCATACGACTTGGCCCAGAGATGCTGGTCGGAACCGGCCCGGATCAACTGGCCGGTGACCCGCACCTTGTTGCCGGCCCGGCGCACACTGCCCTCCAGCAGATAGGCGACGCCCAGCTCACGCGCGATCTGGGGCACCGGCTTGGTCGTGGCCCGATATTGCATGACCGAGGTGCGCGAGACCACGCGCAGCTCGCCGATGTTGGAGAGATTGGTCAGGATGTCCTCGTGGATGCCGTCGGCGAAATACCCGCTGTCCTTGTCCTCGCTCATGTTCGTGAACGGCAGGACGGCGATGGATTTGTCGGCGGCGGGAGTCCGTTCGGCAGGCTCAGGGCGGGCCGGGAGACCGGAAGCTTGGGGCGAGGGGTTGGCGGGCACCGGCTTCGGCTCGCTGGGGCTCGCCGCTACGGGAGGAGTCGGTGCGGTCTGGCGCAACAGCACGACGCCAATGGCGACCCCAATCAGGACCACGCCGACTACGCCCCACATCCAGCTAGGGATGGCGCGTTTGCGCCCGGCCTGACCATCTTCTGTCTTCTGTCCCCTGTCCTCTGTTTTCTGGGCCGCCTGCTTCAGGTACGGCGGCAAAGTCGGCGGGCGGGCGTGCTCGGCTTTGAGGGTGGGCTTCTTGGGGCCGTCCAGCAGGCGCTTCACTTGCGCGACGAATTCCGGGGTCGGCTCACCGCTCGTCAGCCGCGTCCACTGGTAGCGCATGAATTCCTCCGGCACGGATGCCTCCGCCTCGGGGGTATCGTCGATGACGACCGGCACAATGAAGGCGCGGCCATGGGCCATGTCGCGCGTGCGCTCGACGGCCAGCAACCACTCGCGGCGGAAGTAGCCCTCGGTGCGCTCCTGGGTCTGGGCCGACACCAGAGGCAGAAACAGGGCGCATTCGCGAATCTGCTTCTTGATCTTGGCATCCCAGGAGTCGCCGCCCCGCAGCTCGCTCTGGTCGAACCAGACCTCGACGCCAAAGCCACGCAAGGCCTCAGCGATGCGCCGGGCGGCTTCGGTGTCCTCGCGGGCGTAGGAGAGAAAGACAGCTTTGGTGGGTTCGCTCATGTCAGGAATTCGATCCCGGAATTTTTAGCCACGAAAAGGCACAAAGAGACACAAAAATGATCCTGCCTTGATCCGTGGAAACATGTCGGGCCATAGCCAGGCGACGGCTGATCCGTGGTAAAATGCCTTGGTCGGGGTTCGTTCACTAGAGTGTTAATAGTTTAGCGTTGAGCGTTCGGTCCCACCTCAGAACAGCGGCGCATTGTTCTTCGGGTCATTGAGGAGCTTTTGAAAACGCGGGTCGTCACGCAGGGGTTTCCAAGAACCGGACCAGATGCCGCGATCCAGGATTGCATTCGTGCCGAAGGGCACGCGCAGGAGGCGCTCAAACTCCGCGAGTGCCTGGTCCTTCTCGCCGACGTAAGCGAGAGCCGAGGCGCAGAGGGCGGAGATGGCTGCACCGCTCATGGCGTCGCGCGATTCGGGGAGCAGCTCGCGGGCCTTTGTCCCGCACTCGACGGCCTCTCTATGGTGGCCGAGCAGGCCGTGCGCAAAGCTGAGCGCGGCCCATAGTTGCGCGTTGAGCGGCTGTTCACCCAACAGGGCTTGCATGGATCCGAGTGCTTCGGTGGCGCGGGCGCGGCAAGCGGCGGTCTCGCCCGCCTCGGCGAAGGTGGCAGCGGCCGTCACATCTTGCAGAAATCGCGGAGTGTCGTCGTCGCTGTCAAAGTAGCGTTGCTTGCTATCCAGCCGGATGGCCTCGGCCCAGTTGGCCGCGGCGCGGGCGATTTCGAGTTGGCTGTAATGGTGCTCGGGACGGTTGGAAGTCGGGACGATGCGGGCGGCAAACTCCTGCATCTGAATGGTGGAGCCATGGGCCGCATACGCGATCAGGGCGCTGAAGACCCGCACGTAGAGATCGTCGAGGTTGGACTGTAGAAACCGTCCGATACGCGCCTCAAATTCGGGGTATTTTCGGCAGCCGAACAGACAGTAGAGATAATCGGATTCGAAGACCGCGGTTTGTGGATCGAGTTCGGCAGCGCGCAGAAAATTGGGGAGGGCATCAGGCATCCGTCCTTGGCGGCGCTGGATGCGCGCGAGTGAGCTGTAAACGCGGGCGTCATTGGGGCGCAACTGGGCGAGGCGCAGGTATTGCTCGGTCGCCCGCGCATAGTCGCGATGGCCGTAATAGTAATAGTCCCCCAAGCCCGCGACGACCGCCGGATCATCGGGAGCAAGCTGCAGGGCGCGATCGATGGCGGCCTTGGCCCGCGCCAGCTGTTCCGGAGTTCGCACGGTCTTGAAGAAGGTGAATGACTCGCGCGTGGCGAGCTCCGCCCAGGCCGCGGCGAAATTCGGGTCGAGTTCCAAGGCGCGGTGCAAGAGCAAGACCATGTCTTGCGAGGTGGAGTATTGCGCGGAGTTGTTCATTTGCCGCGCGCGCAGGTAGGCATCGTAGGCGGCAGGATTATTGGTCGGCTTGCGCTCGAGCAGCGCCGTCGTCTCCGGCGAGAGCGCGGACTGCAGGGCACCGGCGATGGATTTAGAGAGCTCGGCCTGGATTGAAAACACATCAGAAATATCGCGGTCGTAGTTGTTGGCCCAGACGTGCTCGTCGGTCGCGGCGCGGATGAGCTGACCGGTGACGCGCACCTTACTGCCCGCGCGGCGCACGCTGCCCTCGAGCACGTAGGCGACCTTCAGCTCCGCCGCGATCTGGCTGATCGTCTTGGTTGTGTTGCGATACTGCATGACCGAGGTGCGGGAGACGACCCGCAGGTCCTTGATGAAGGAGAGATTCGTCAGCAGGTCCTCGTGCACCCCATCCGCGAAAAATGCGCTGGCAGCCTGATCCTCGCTCATGTTCGCAAATGGGAGGACTGCAATGGATTTGTCGCTAACTGCTGGAGCGGTGGGCGCCGCCTTCGGCTCGCGGGCGTTCGCTGCTACGGTAGGAGTCGTTGCGGACGGGCGAAGCAGCACGACGCCGACGGCAACGCCGATGAGGATTACCCCGAGCACAGCCCACATCCAGCCAGGAACCGCGGGTTTGGCCCCGTCTCGACTGACCTCTGCCCTCTGTCCTCTGTCCTCTGTTTTCTGGCCGGCCTGCTTCAGATACGGCGGCAAAGTCGGCGGTCGGGCGTGCTCGGCCTTGAGGGTGGGCTTTCGGGGCGCTTCGAGCAACCGCTTCACCTGGGCGACAAATTCTGGCGTCGGCTCGCCGTTCGCCAACCGGGCCCACTGGTACCGCATGAATTCCTCCGGGACGTCGGCGCCCGCTTCCGTGGTGCCGTCGATGACGACCGGCACGATGAAGGCCCGGTTGCTGCCCATATCCTGCGTGCGATCGATGGCGATTTTCCATTCGCGACGGAAATAGCCTTCGGCGCGCGCCTCGGTTTGCTGGGAAATGACCGGAACAAACAACGCGCATTCCTTGATTTGCCGGCGGATCTTCGCGTCCCACTGGTCCCCTCCCCTCAGCTCGCTCTGGTCGAACCACACCTCGATGCCGAAGCCCCGCAGCGCCTCGGCGATGCGCCGCGCCGCGTCCGTGTCCTCACGGGCGTAGCTCAGAAAGACGGCTTTGTTTTCCGCAACGCTCATTTCATGAGGAGGGGTTCGTTGTTCTTCGGGTCGGCGAGCAGCGCCTCGAAGCGCGGGTCGCCGCGCAGGGGCAGCCAGCCCACGGCGAAGCGGGCGGTGTAAACATTGGCTCCCCGCGGGGTGCGCAGCAGGCGGGCGAGTTCGGCGAGCGCGCCGTCCTTGTCGCCGGTCCATGCCAGGATCTGGGCATAGGCGAGACTAAGGGACGGGCCTATCTTGGCATCGACCGTCTCGGGCAGCAGTGCCTTCATCCGGTTCGCACAGCGCAAAGCGGACTCCCGATCGTCGGTAAAGGCGTAGAGGTAGGCGAGTCCCTTCCAGACCTGGAAGTTGGAGGCTTGCTTTTCGACGAGGGCGTTAAGTTCGGGTATGAGCTGTTGCGCCCGAGTGCGGGCCGCGGCGAGTTCATTGTGGCCGACCAGGCCAATGACGGCATTCACGTCCTGCCCCCAGCGTGTTTCAGCAGCGGTGTCCAGATAGGGATGTTGCTGGTTAATCCGGACGACCGTCGAGTAATCCCCACACCGGTGGGCCCATTCCAGGCGGAGGGCCAGCAGTTGGTTGGAATTTGCCGCCGTGGGCTTGGTCTGCGCCAGCCAGGCGTCAACCTCACGCGTTGAGCCGCGGGCGTTGAAGGCAACCCCGGGTTCCTCAATCGCTATATACAAATTGTCCGGCGCGATTCCCGTCGCGTAACGGAAGGCGGTCACGGCCTCGTCGTAGCGCCGCAGATCGCGGAGGGCGTCGCCCACCTCCCAAGCCATGACCTGATTGCGCGGGTCGAGCTGCACGGATTTTCGAATGTAGTCCAGCGCCTCTTGCCACCGCCCTTGCCGGCGCTCCAGGAACCCGAGCTGCCCATACGCGATGGCCGAATTGGGATTGAGCAACAACAGTCGCCGGTAGTGCACTGCGGCCTGCGCATAATCCTTGAAACCGTGATAATAATAGCCGCCTTGGCTCTCGATGACCACCGGATCGCCGGGCGCAAGGCGGACGGCGGTCTCGATGGCGGCCTTGGCCTGCGCGAGACGTTCCGGGGAGCTGTCCTCGCTGCCGCTATAAGCATAGACGTGAACCGAACTAAGCAAAGCCCAGGCCTGGGCGAAGGCCGGATCTAGGGTCACGGCCTCGAGCAGCCACTGCTCCACCTGCGCCCGGGAGGATTGGTGATCATAACCCTGATCCCACACCCGCGCCTTCAAAAAGAGATCGTAGGCGGCGAGGCTGGTGGTCGGGCGGTTCTCCATCAGGGATATTTCCTGCGGCGAGAGGGCGGCGGAGAGGGCGGCGGCGATGGCCTGCGAGAGCTCGGATTGGATGGCGAAGATGTCGGTCAGGTCGCGATCGTAGGACTTGGCCCAGATGTGCTCGTCGGTGCGGGCGTTGATGAGCTGGCCGGTGACGCGCACTTTGTTGCCGGCGCGGCGGACACTGCCTTCGAGCACGTAGGCGACACCCAGTTCCGACGCAATCTGGCGGATTTTCTTCGTGGTGCCCCGATACTCCATCACCGAGGTACGGGAGGTCACCCGCAGATCACGGATCACCGCGAGATTCGTCAGAATGTCCTCGTGCATGCCGTCGGCGAAGAATGAGCTGTCCTTGTCCTCGCTCATGTTAGCGAACGGGAGCACGGCGATGGATTTGGCCGCGGCGGGAACTGCTGCTGGTTCCGGGTTATGGGTGAGAGGTGATGGGTTGGCTGCCGCGGGCTTCGGCTCGCTGGCGCTCGCCGCTACGGGAGGAGTCGGGACGGGTTGGCGCAGCAGAACCACGCCGACGGCGACTCCGACTAAAACCACGCCGAGAACTCCCCACATCCAGCCGGGCACGGCGGACTTGGGCGACGCCGGACTGACCTCTGTCCTCTGACCTCTGTCCTCTGACCCCTGCCCCCTGACCTCTGACCTCTGGGCCTTTGCCTCCCCGTTCAACAACCTCTTCACCTGCTCCACAAACTGCGGCGTGGGCAGTGCCCCCGGCAGCCGTGTCCACTGCACCTTCATGAATTCCGGCGGCACGACGGCGTCGGCTTCCTTCGTATCGTCGACGACCACCGGGGCGATGAACGGCACCCCCTCGGCGAGCAGGTGCGTCTGGTCCACCGCTAGTTTCCACTCGAGCCGAAAGTAGCCTTTGCTGCGCTCTTGCGTATGCACCGAGATGATGGGGAGGAAGAGCGAGCAGGCGTCGATTTGCTTCCGGATCTTCGCGTCCCAGGCATCGCCGCCGCGCAGCTCGTTTTCATCGAACCACACCTCGAGACCTGAAGCACGCAGTGCCTCGGCGATGCGCCGCGCCGCCGCCGCGTCATCACGCGCATACGACAGAAAAACAGCTTTGCTTGTCTCACTCATGTCCAAATCTCCTCCGTTTGCCTCGCCGCAGTTCCGCAGGAACGAAGGCGGGCCGCCTCGGTATCTTCACGAGCGTAGCTTAAGAATACGGCTTTGGTGGGTTCGCTCATAAAGACCCATTCCCCCCCGATGATTTACAGGAGGTCGCAGAGAGCGCAGAGAGATTAATGTGGGCGTGCATTCCTCTGCTGTCTCTGCGGTCTTCTGTGAAAATGCTTGGGTTCATAGCGGCTTGGCGTTGCGCAGGATTTCCTCGAAGCGCGGGTCGGACTTCAGCTTCACGAAGAAGGGATCGTCGCGTACCTCGGGCGCGGTGGCGTAAGACGGGCCGGCGAACAGGCGGCGCAGGCAGTCGAGGGCTTCCTCGGTGCGCCCGGCCGCGGCCAGGGTGCGGGCCGCCTCCAGCCAGTTTGCCGCCACGATGAATTTGTCCTTCTGCACCAATTGTTCGAGCGTGTCGCGCATGCCGCGCACGCCGGCCTCCACCTGACCGGCGCAGATCTGGGCCCGGGCGGCACAGATCCGCACCAGCAATTCCTGCCGGGGCGACCAGCGTCCGGCTTGCAAAGCGGCCGTGGCTTCCGCGGCGTATTTCTTGGCCGCCGCCGCATCACCGCGTAGCAAAGCCAGCTCGGCCCGGTGCAAGGCCACCGGTTCCTCGATCGCGCCGCTGACGGAGCGGACACTAGCCAGTCGCGGATCCGTCAGGGCCTGGTCGGCCGCGGCCAGATCACCCTCGCGCAGGGCCCGACGATAGGTCTCGTGCAGCCCGAGCTT
>JBAXWQ010000005.1:0-26750 GCA_037128315.1 Opitutia bacterium
CGAAAACCAGAATCTCCCCGGCTTCATTTCCCTGCGCAGCAGCAAACTCCCCGCGGGCGGCGCCGCCAACTACGGCTCGGCCTTCCTGCCCGGCGTCTTCCAGGGCACCAGCGTCAACACCTCGGCGCAGAATGTGCAGCAGATGATCCAGAACATCCGCAACAACTACGTCTCGAAGCCCGAGCAGCGCCGCCAGCTCGACTTCATCCACTCGCTGAATGAAATCCATGCGCAGAGCCTCCAACAGGACGCCGCGCTGGAAACCCGCCTGGAGACCTTCGAGATCGCTTTTCGCATGCAGGCCGAGGCCACGGATGTCTTCGACATCAACAAGGAAACCGCCGAGGTCCGCGCCGCCTACGGCAACACCCCGCAGGGCAAACAGCTCCTCATCGCCCGCCGTCTCGTGGAGCGCGGCGTGCGTTTTGTGCAGGTGTGGCACGACGGCTGGGACCATCACCAGGACCTCGAGGACCGCCTCACCGTCAAGGCCGGCGAGATCGACCAGCCGCTCGCGGCCCTCCTGGCCGACCTGAAGCAGCGCGGCCTGCTCGATTCCACCCTTGTCATCTGGGGCGGCGAGTTCGGCCGCAAGCCGACCAAGGACAAGAACGGCGGCGAGAATCCCGGCCGCGACCACAACGCCAAGGCTTTCTCTACCGTGCTGGCCGGCGGGGGCGTCAAGGGCGGCATGGTCCACGGAGCCACCGACGAATTCGGCGCCGCGGCGGTCAAGGACAAGGTCCACGTCCACGACCTGCATGCCACGATTTTGCAATGCCTCGGCTTCGATCACACGAAGCTCACCTATCGCTTTAACGGCCGCGATTTCCGGCTCACCGACGTGGCCGGAAATGTCGTGAAACCCCTTCTCGCTTGAGAAAACCATCGACAAATCCCCTCTTGAGAGGGGTGGCGCTCAGCGCCGGGGTGTGTTGCCTTGCCCTCACGGCCCACGCGGCTGACCCAACCCCAATCCTCTCCGCGGCCGACCAGCAGTTCTTCGAAACCAAAATCCGCCCCGTCCTGACTGAGCAGTGCTTCAAATGCCACAGCCACACGGCCGACCGCGTCAAGGGTGGCCTGATGCTAGATTCCCGTGACGCCGTCCTCCACGGCGGCAAGACCGGTCTGGCCGTGGTGCCGGGCAAGCCCGACGACAGCCTGCTGATCCAGGCCATCCGGTACACGGATCCCGACTTGCAGATGCCTCCGGCGGATCACGGCGGCAAACTCAGCGAGCAGCAGATCGCCGACTTCACCGAATGGGTCCGCCGCGGGGCGCCTGACCCGCGACTGCCGGCCATGACCGCCAGCGGGAAGTCCTACGGCGGTGTCGGCAAAGCCCACTGGGCTTTTCAACCGGTGAAACAGCCCGCGGTGCCAGCCGTCAAGGACACCACCTGGGGCCAGTCGCCGGTTGACAACTTCGTCCTGGCCAAGCTCGAGTCCATCGGCCTCCACCCCAATCCCGTCGCCGACAAACGCACGCTCATCCGCCGGGTCACCTTCGATCTCACCGGCCTGCCGCCGACCGAACCGGAAATCCAGCGCTTCATCGCGGACGGTTCACCGGACGCCTACGCCAAGGTTGTCGACCGGCTCCTCGCCTCCCCGCACTATGGCGAGCGCTGGGCCCGCTACTGGCTGGATGTCGCCCGCTACTCCGACACCAAGGGCGACGCGCCCAAGCGCAACGACCCGCGCTTTCCCCACGCCTGGACCTATCGCGACTACGTCATCAACGCCTTCAACACCGACAAGCCCTACGATCGATTCATCGTCGAGCAACTCACCGCCGACCGTCTGGTGGAGGCGGAGGATAAGGCCGCCCAGGCCCGGAAGCAGGAACCCCCGATCGACCGCACCGTGCTCGCCGCCCTCGGTTTCCTCACCCTCGGCAACCAGTTCGACGGGCGGCGCGATGATGTCATCGCGGACCAGATTGATGTCACGACCAAGGCCTTCCTCGGCCTGACCGTCGCGTGCGCCCGCTGCCACGATCACAAGTTTGATCCGATTCCGACCAAGGACTATTATTCGCTCTACGGTGTCTTTGCCAACACGGTCGAACCGCCGCGCGTCGATCAGCAGGCCACCCTCTTCACCAAGCTGCCCAAGACGCCGGAGCTGCTTGACTACATGGCCAAGTCCGCCGAGTTGGAAAAGAAGGAAGCTGACATTAAGCAGCAGTTCCTGGAATTCCGGCGCGCCCGCGACCGCGACCCGCAAAAACGCCGCGAGCTCATCCGGGACGAGGCCCGGCTCCAGCGCCAGATCGGCGACCTTGAGATCGAGCATCCCGGCGCGCCCGCCCGGGCCAACAACGTCGCCGACCATCCCCGGCCGCACGATTACCCCGTGCTGGTTCGCGGCGAGGCGCAGAACAAGGGCGACGAGGTGCCGCGCCGGTTCCTGGAAATTCTCTCCCCCGATCCCAAGCATCGCCCGGTGTGGACCAAGGGTTCGGGTCGCGTGGAACTCGCCCAAGCCATTGCCGATTCCAAGAATCCCCTGACCGCCCGGGTTTTCGTCAATCGCCTTTGGCAGCAGCATTTCGGCGCCGGCTTCGTCAACACCCCCGACGACCTGGGCAACATGGCATCAATCCCGACCAATCCCGAACTGCTCGACTGGCTGGCCGCCCGCTTCGTCGCCTCGGGCTGGTCCGTGAAACAACTCCAGCGGACCATCGTGCTCAGCAGCACCTACTGCCAGGGCAGCGACGCCAACCCGGCGGCGGTCGCAGCCGATCCCGAAAACAAATACCTCTGGCGCGCGAATCTGCACCGGCTCGACTTCGAGGAGGTCTACGACTCTCTCCTCGCGATCGCCGGCACCCTCGACCGCACCGTCGGGGGCAAGTCCATTGCGGCCGCCAGCGACGCGTTTGGCCGGCGCCGTTCACTCTACACCTACATCGACCGGCGCAATCCCCCGGAGCTGCTGACCCAGTTCGACTTTCCCAATCCGGATACCCCAACGGGCAAACGCTATGGCACGACCGTGCCGCAGCAGTCGCTCTTTTTGATGAACAGCCCGCTGGTCATCGAGACGGCGCGCCAGCTGACGCACCGGCCCGAGTTCTCCGCACTCACCTCCGACGCGGACCGGGTCACCTCGCTTTATCTGGCGATTTTCCAGCGTCCCCCGACCGAGCAGGAAGTCGCCCTCGGGGTCCGCTACGTGCGGGCCAATCCCGCCGGCCAGGCGTTGGACGTGCCGGAACCCGAAGCCCGCAAAACCGCCCGCGAAAAAGCCCAGGAAGAACGTCGCGCCCGCATCGCCGCGGCCAACCCCAAGGCCAAGTATGCGGCCGATCAACGGCCGATCGGGAGCAACATCCCCTTGGGTGGTCCCGAGGACACCTGGACCAAGCTGGCCCACGCCCTTTTCCAGACCAACGAGGCCATGTTTATCAATTAAGGGGGCTTGGTTGAGAGCTGAGCCGGAACAATTCAGACGAATTCACCACGGATTACACAGATTGCACGGATCAAGGCATCTGAATCAGACATTTGGCTCTCATTGAGCAGGGTATGAGCCGCCGTAGATATTGGTCGGTCTTATTCTTCTGAAAAATCCGTGTTATCCGTGAAATCCGTGGTTTCAAATGCATCGTTTCGGCTAAGGGTTGAGAGTTGAGGGAAAAGAGCTAGAGCTGAGGAGCGAAGCCGCGGTTTCGGCGCTCAACGCTCATCCCTCAAACCTGAACTGCTCCTGTGAACCTCTACGACGCGCACCAGCACTTTCACTTTGATCAGCTGACGCCCCATCGCGCGGCGATCGATGCCGACCTGCGCCGCGTCGGGCTCAAGGCGGCGGTCGTGAATGGGACCAATGAAGAAGAATGGCCGGTCATTGCCAGTCTCACTCGTCACTATGACTGGATCCGGCCCAGCTATGGCGTCCACCCATGGGACTGTGGCAACCGCTCCCCCGCCTGGTTGACCGCCCTGCGGGCCCAACTGCTGGCCGACCCCCGCAGCGCCGTGGGCGAGATCGGACTCGACCGTTGGATCATCGACGGGCTTCGCCCCGACGATCCGCGCCTGGCCGGACTGCGCGTGGCGCCATTGCCGGAACAGTCGGAAGTATTTGTCGCGCAGTTCGCCCTCGCGGCCGAGCTGAACCGCGCCGCCTCCATCCATTGCGTCCAGGCCTGGGGCGCCCTGCAGGACCTGCTGAGAATTAACGCCGGGCCCGCCCGCGGCTTCCTGCTGCATGGCTACACCGGGCCGGCGGAGATGATCAAGTCGTTCACCGGCCTCGGCGCCTATTACTCCTTCAACATTGAGGTGCTAAATCGCGTAGGTAGGGCGAGTCCTCCGGACGAGCCGACTTCCGCGACCGGCTCGTCGGGGACGACTCGCCCTACCCGCCTGGAGCTTTGGAAGCTCATCCCGGCCGACCGGCTCCTGGTGGAGACCGATGCCCCGACCAAGGCGCCCGCGGGCGGAAGCAACCGATTTCCCCTGGGTCCCGATGCCGATGGCACGGCTATCAACCATCCGGCCAACATTGCGGTGACCTATGAGGCTCTGGCCGAGTTGCGTGGGCTGACGCTGGAAAATCTAAAGCTGCTCGTGGAGCAGAATTTCGTGCGGCTGTTCGGTTGATCACTTATCCGGGATCATTCAGTCGGAATTGTAGGGCGGGATCGCTGATCCCGCCGATTGTCGAGTGCAGGCGGGGTCAGCGACCCCGCCCTACAGCGGCGGCGAACCGCGCACTATTTGGTTGAATGAATTGCGACGGAAAATGCCCGCGATTGAGTAGTTCCGGCTTATTCCAGTTAGGGCTGACGTAGCGTCAGGCGTCCCGTCCTGCCGGGTTCGCGCCCGGGGCCGGCATCGGACCCACCGCGAATACGCCCGGCTGGATACGTATCATAAATTTCCGCCGGCCCGAAATGCCGCCTTCCCTTTGGCCTCCTCCTCCCACTAGGCTCGCGCCCACGTTTGCCTTCCCACGCAGTGGGCCCGGCGTGACATCATCATGGTAAATCCGATCATCATTCAGGGTGGCATGGGCGTTGCAGTTTCCGGCTGGCGCCTCGCCCGCGCCGTGGCCCAGACGGGTCAGCTCGGGGTCGTTTCCGGCACGGCCCTGGCCAGTGTTTACGCCCGCCAGTTGCAACTCGGCGATCCCGACGGGCATATGGCCCGCGCGACGGCCAAATTCCCGATCCCGGCCCTGGCCGCGCGGGTCTGGCAGCAGTATTTCATCCCGGGCGGCAAAACGGCCGATGCCCCCTTCAAGCTCTCGCCGCTGCCCTCCCTCCATCCCGGCGCAGCGCTCATCGAGCTCACGGTGCTCGCCAACTTCGTCGAGGTTTTCCTGGCGAAGGAAAGCCACGCCGGTCGGGTCGGCATCAATTTCCTGGAAAAAATCCAGATGCCCACGCTGCCGTCGATCTACGGCGCCATGCTCGCCCAAGTGGATTATATCCTGATGGGGGCCGGCATTCCCCGCTCCATTCCCGGTGTGCTGGACCACTTTGCCCGCGGGGAATCCGCCGAGTTGAAGATCGATGTCACCGGCGCCAAGCCGGAGGATAATTGCCTGTCCTCGTTTGACCCCGGCACGATATTCAACGGCCCGGCCCCCGAGCTCACCCGGCCGCAATTCCTCGCCATCATCTCGTCCGCCACGCTGGCCCTCACCCTCGCCCGCAAGTCCAACGGCAAGGTGGACGGCTTCATCGTCGAAGGTGCCGTGGCCGGCGGACACAACGCCCCGCCGCGCGGCCCCATGACTTTGAGCGCCTCCGGCGAACCGATCTACGGTCCGCGCGACGTACCGGAACTGGCCAAGATCCGCGAGATCGGCCTGCCGTTCTGGCTGGCTGGGGCTTATTCCCAGCCCGAGAAAATCGTCGAGGCCAAGCAGCTCGGAGCGGCGGGCGTCCAGCTCGGCACCGTGTTCGCCTTTTGCAACGAGTCCGGCGTGACGGCCGCCCTCAAGCGCCAGATCTTCCAGCTCAGCCGCATCGCCCCGCTGCGCGTCTTCACCGACCCCCTCGCGTCGCCCACCGGGTTTCCGTTCAAGGTGATCCAGCTCCTGGGCACACTGTCCGAGGAGGTGCAGTATTTCGCCCGGGAGCGCATCTGCGATCTGGGTTACCTCCGCGAAGCCTACCGCAAGGACGATGGTTCCACCGGTTACCGCTGCGCCAGCGAACCCGTGGAGGACTACGTGAAGAAAGGCGGCAAGGTCGAGGACACGGTTGGACGCAAATGTCTTTGCAATGGCCTGATGGCCACGGTCGGCCTCGGCCAACAGCGTCTCATTGGGCCGGAGGATCCCATTTTGACCGCCGGTGACGAGGTGGCCAATCTCATCCGCTACCTGCCCGCCGACCGCGACTCCTATGGTGCGGCCGACGTCATCCGCTGGCTGTTGGGCGAACCGGCGCTGGCTTGAGCGGCCGATCTCTGTAGCGGCGGTCTACGACCGCCGAACGAAAGCAATGCGACATGCGACGGCGGTCATAGACCGCCGCTACAGCCCCAGGGCGATCCGCCGCACCACCTCGCCGGCGGCGGCGAAGCCGAACGCCCCGGTGATGAAGACGGCCGTGCCGAAGCCCGTCGCACAATCCAGCCGCAGGTTGGAGCCGGCCTCCGGCTCGGTCGAGCACGTGCCGTCGGCCCAGGGGAACACCGGCTTCTCCTGCGAGGACACGCAGGGGATGCCGTAGTCGTTGCCCTCGCCCTTGGCGAAGCCGTAGTCGCGCCGCAGTTTCTTCCGCACCTGCCGCAACAGCTCGTCACCGTGCGAGCCGCCGAAATCCGTGACCACGATGCGCGTGGCATCGCGCCGCCCGCCGGCGGAACCCACCGTGAGCACCGGCTGGCCGCGCCGCACGCACTCGGCGATGATCAGCGCCTTGTTCGACATGAGGTCGATGCAGTCCACCACCCAGTCATAACGGGCCGCCAGCAGCTGCGCCGCCGTCTGGGCCGTGAAATACTCGCTCACCGTCGTGACCACGCAGCCGGGATTGATCAGCCGCACGCGTTCGGCGAGCGCCGCCACCTTCGGCCGGCCGATGTTGCCATCGAGGGCGGGCAACTGGCGGTTGACGTTGGTCACGCACACGTCGTCGAGGTCGATCAGGGTCAGCGCGCCCACCCCCGAGCGGGCCAGCCCCTCCACGACCCAGGAGCCCACGCCGCCGACGCCCACGATGCAGACATGGGCCGCCCGCAGCCGCGGCAAGGCCCCGGCGCCGTAAAGCCGGCCCAGCCCACCAAAGCGTTGCTCATATTCGTCCGTCATGCCGGTCAGAGGTAGCCGGGCCCACGGGCTTCGCCACTCATTTTTTGCGAAAAGCTCACCACTTCTGCAGTATTAGCGAAGGGCGTGGTCCCGATGTCAGGGGGTGCTTTTCGATCTCCCGGCCCTTATTCGCCTTCTGCCTTGCCGGGAAAGCCGTAGACTTGGTTCATGAAAAGCCAGCTTCACCTGCAAGGCAAACGCGGCGTCGACCTGCTCCACGACCCCCTCATCAACAAAGGCACGGCCTTTACCCCCGCCGAACGCGACGCCCTCGGCCTGCGCGGCTTGCTGCCGCCCCGGGTCACGACACAGGACGAGCAGCTGGAGCGGGTGCTCAGCAATCTCCGCCGCAAGACGTCCGACCTCGAGAAGTACATCTACCTCATCTCGCTGCAGGAGCGGAACGAAAACCTCTTCTACCGCGTGGTCACCGAGCATCTCGACGAGATGATGCCCCTGATCTACACGCCCACGGTCGGCCTCGCCTGCCAGAAGTACGCCCTCATTTTCCGCCGCCCGCGCGGCCTCTACATCTCCCTTGAGGATCGCGGCCACATCAAACACATCCTGCAAAACTGGCCCCATGCCGGCGTCCGCATGATCGTCGTCACGGACGGCGAGCGCATCCTCGGCCTCGGCGATCTGGGCTCCAACGGCATGGGCATCCCGGTCGGCAAGCTTTCGCTCTACACGGCCTGCGCCGGCCTGCCCCCCGCCGACTGCCTGCCCATCATGCTGGACTGCGGCACCAACAACCAGACGCTCCTCGACGATCCGCTCTACATCGGCCTCAGCCGCACCCGGGTGCGCGGCATCGCTTACGACAACCTGGTGGAGGAGTTCGTCAACGCCGTGCAGGATGTCTTCCCGACGGCGTGCCTGCAGTTTGAGGATTTCGGCAACTCCAATGCCTTCCGCCTGCTCCATCGCTACCAGGACCGCATCTGCACCTTCAACGACGACATTCAAGGCACCGCCGGCGTCACCCTGGCCGGCCTCTATTCCTCCCTGCGGATCACCGGCAAGAAACTCACGGATCAGCGCATTTTGTTCTTCGGCGCCGGCGAAGCCGGCATCGGCATCGGCGACCTGATCGTGGATGCCCTGAAGGCCGAGGGCATGGCGGAAGCCGACGCCCGTCGCCAGTGCTGGTTCGTGGATTCCAAGGGCCTGGTCGTCAAGAGCCGCACGGACCTGGTCGAGCACAAGCTGCGCTTTGCCCATGACCACGCCCCGATGAGTTCCTTGCTCGAAGCGGTCGAGGCCCTGAAGCCGACGGCGTTGATTGGCGTCTCCGGGATGCCGCAGACGTTTGATGAGAAGGTCGTCCGCGCCATGGCAAAAAACAACCAGCGGCCGGCCATCTTCGCCTTGTCCAACCCGACCTCGAAGGCGGAATGCACCGCCGAGCAGGCCTACACCTGGACCGAGGGCCGCGCGATCTTTGCCAGCGGCAGCCCCTTCGCGCCCGTCACCTTCAATGGGGTTACGCACGTGCCGGGACAGGGCAACAACAGTTATATCTTCCCCGGCGTCGGCCTGGGGGTCATCGCCTGCGAGTCGACCCGCGTCACGAACGAGATGTTCTTCATCGCCGCCCGCACCCTGGCCAGCATGGTCACCGAGGGTGATCTGGCCATTGGCCGGATCTATCCCGATCTCAAGCGGATCCGCGAGGTCTCAGTGGCCATCGCGGTCGAGGTGGCGGACAACGTGTTCAAGCGCGGGCTCTCGCGCATGACCCGCCCCGCCGAGCTGACCACCTTGATCAAGAGCCGGATGTACGACCCCAAGTATCCGGATTACGTCTGAAGCCAACCGGCCGATCGGCGGTAGGTCGGGGTTTATCCCCGACAGGTCGGGCGTAAAACCCGACCTACAAAATCGCCGCCACGGCGGCGATGGCGCGCCGCTCGCGTTCCGCCCAGTTGCCTTGGATCAACTGGTAGGGCAGATGGCGCCGCTCCAACGCGCCGCGCCAGATTTTCATGCCTTTCGCCCGGTCCGCGGGATCCGGAAAACAACGCTGCGGATCGGGCGCGAACGGCACATCAATGTCCAGCAGGAGATACAGCGCATAGTTTTTCGCCCGCTGGTCCGCCCCGCGGCGGATATCCTCGGGACAGGTCCCGTACAGCAGATCGCTCCACAACACCGTCGTGAGCGACTCCGTATCGCAAATCACCAGCCCCGAGGCCGCCTGCCCTCTGAAGCCTTGGCGCAGGAGGGCCTCGTCCTCGCGCCGCCACTGCGTGCGGGCGATGCCGGGGATGTCCTCGAGCGTGATAACGCCGTGCTGATCCCAGAACTCGCGGGCATATTCGGCCACCAATGGCGCGCCAAAGTGCGCCGCCAGTCGCGCCGCCAGCTGCGTCTTGCCCGTGGACTCGGGGCCGAAGATCGCAATGCGTTTGATGTTGGTTGGCATGAATAGGGTAAGGGCCGTTGCCCTCAACAGCCCTCCGCAGGGCGCTTGGGGGCAAGCGCCCCTACCTGCATGGTAAGTCGCCACTCCCGCCAGCCCCACAGGGACATGGCCCAGAATACCAGATAGAGCCCGCTGGTCAGGTGCAGGTCCTTCACCCAATACACGCCGATGGCGACCGTGTTGACCAGCAGCCAGCCGGCCCAGCACTCGAGATTCTTCCGCGCCTGCAGCCATTGGGCGATAAGGCTGAAAACGAGAATGAATGCATCCCACCACGGCAGCGCGGCGTCCGTCGTCCGGTGCATGAACCAGCCCCACCCGGCGGTCAGCCCCGCCCCCAACACAATCCAGCCAGCGATGGCCGCTCCGCCCAATCGCGTAACGGGTAGAGCGAGTCCTCCCTGCCCTTCGAAGCCTTGGCCCAGGAGGGCGGACGAGCCGCCTCTCCACCAATGCCACCATCCATAGGCTTGGATCGCGAAAAAGAAAACCTGCAGGATCGCATCGGAGTAGAGCTTCGCGTCGTAAAACACCCACGCATACACGGTCACCTGCACCAGCCCGATGGGCCAGCCCCAGATGTCCTGGCGGATCATCAGCCAGACGCCGATGACGCCCAGCAGGGTGCCGATGATTTCCCAGATGCTCATGCCGCCCTTGTCATTGCGAGGAGCAACCCCACGAGGCAATCCAACTATTCATCCTGGAAACCGCCGTGGGACACAGAGTCCACCAAGGCAAGCACCGAGCGCACAGAGCAATGACCCTGAAGATCGCCCAAAGGCATCGTCACCCAGCAGGTGACTATATCTGAGTGATCCCCGCACCGTAACATTTATCTCTGCACTCCTGCCTGACTCTGTACTCTCGGTGACAAGAACGGTCTGCGGAGTTTAGGTTCATCGTGGATCGCACGCCTGCTTCGCCGCGCGCGATTACACTTCACTTCGCGGTACCCGACTGCGCCAGATAGGCCTCCATCGCTTCCCGCGTGAGGATGTGACCGGCCGCACAGCGCGGGCACTCGACGCGGATCGACTCGTGGTCGCCAAACACCCCCGCCGGGTCGGCGCGGAAGGCCGGGGCGATGGCGCCGAGGATTTTCTGCTGGGTGCAGCCGCAATGCCAGCGGTAGAGCCGGCGATCAATGCGCGTGAGTGTCTCCGCCTTGGCCAGCTCCCGCACCCCGGTCCCGTCGAGGCCGGCCAACCAGGCCAGGTCACAGTCGGGATGCGACACGAGCATGGCATAGTCATCGTCCGCGAGGTGGAAGTAGCGCACCGGCCGCTGCTCGCTGCGGGCGTGGTAGTCCGTGACCGCGGCAAAGGTGTCGGCGCCGAAAAAATTGACGACGCTCCGCCGGGTTTCCGCGCCACGGCGGGGGACGATGTCGCAGTAGAGGGTATTTTGCGCCGCCGTCCGCACATTTTCGGTGAAAAGCCGGCCGGTGAGCGTGCAGTCCTCGTTGTCCGCGGCCAGGAACACATTCAGGCGCGGCTCCTGGAAGTTCAGCGTCCAGGCAATGTGCTCCTGCAGCGGCCGTGCGGCCGCATGCAGCGCAAAGGCGGCCAGCGCATCCTTGAAGATCGTGTCCTGTTCGGGCGTATAGCGCAGTTTGTGGTCCGCCAGATGCAGATAATAATCCGTGAACAGCGGGCTGAGTTCCCCGCGCACGAGCAGGGCGTTGCGGTGGCGGATGAAATCCACCGTGACGATGACGCCGCTCAGCTCGGTCGGATGGTCTTCAGGCATGGCACGGAGTGTATGCAGAAACGGCAGAAGTCCAGCGGCGGTGGCGGGCAGCTGTAGGAGCGGCTTTACGCCGCGATGCTGGATGATCGAAAATCATGCGTCGACTCAATCGGGGCATAAAGCCCCTCCTACAGCCTTGTTGCTTCTGTCGTAGATAGAGCACGTTTGCAGCCGGTGCCGCCGTGCTCGCCACCAGATGTAAAAGCCGCCCGGGAGAAATAATTTTCGGCCATTGCAAAAGCAGTGAATTTGGAGACTTTTTGGTGATGGCCGAATCCATCCCGCACAGCCCCGAGGTTGAGGAGAAATTGTCCCTCCCCTTCTTCTTTTTCACCGTCGGTGTATCCCTGACCGGCTTCTTCCTCCTCTTTCGTCTGCTGGCCCCGCAGGCGGTCTGGCAGGCGCATGTGACGGCCGGGGTGCTGGCCTTTTTGGCCGCTTTCGCGTTCGTGAAGCTCGGCACCTGCTTCGTGGAGTTCTTCTTCCACCGCTATGTGTTGCACAAGCCCGTGGTGCCGTTCCTGAGCAAGTTCTACCGTCAGCACACGCTGCATCACAACCTGACCCGCATCGGCCGCAAGCGCACGCCCGGGGGCCGCGATGTGCCGTATGTGGAGAACATCTACCCGATCACCACCCCCGAGCAGGGCGAGGCCTCCTTCTTCCCCTGGTACACCCTGGCCATCTTCGGCCTGATCTACACCCCGGTGTTCGCCCTGCTGCAGTGGCTGGCGCCGGCCTTCCCGTGGTTCTTTGCCGGTTATGTGTCGCTGGCCACCTCGCTGACCTTCTACGAGGTCTTTCATGCCATCGAGCACTGGTCATTCGAGCGCTGGGCCCCGCTCATCGAGCACCCGCGCTGGGGCTTTTTCTGGCGCAAGGTCTACAGCTTCCATCTGCGCCACCATGCGGTCATCGACTGCAACGAGGCCATCTCCGGCTTCTTCACCCTCCCGATCGCCGACTTTGCCTTCAGCACGTGGATCTTCCCCAAGAGCCTTTACGTCGATGGCGGCGAATGGGAATCCTCGGAATTTGTCAGCCCGAAGCCCTGCCGCTTTATCCGCTGGTGCGATCAGGCGACAGACGAGTTGGTCCAGCGCCGCCGCCTGGAAGCCCAGGGTGCCACTTTGCCCGTGTCCGATCCAGCCGTCCCGGCGTATTCCTGGGGCGAAAAACTGGCCCTGCGCATCACCGACAGCGTCGGCCTGACCCTCGGTGCCGCCGGTCTCGCCTTGCTGATCGTCTTCGCCTGCCTGCGGGGCAACGCCTGGCACATCGCCAGCTTCAGCGTCTTCGGGGTCTCGCTGGTGCTGCTCTACGCGGTCTTCGGCCTGTACCACACCATGGAATCCGCCGAATGGCGCCGGGTACTCCGCCAGTACAACCACGCGGCCGTATTTGTCCTGATTGCCGGTACGTCCACCCCGTTCCTGCTCGTGGGCCTGCGGGGCGCCTGGGGCTGGTCGCTCTTTGGCGTGGTCTGGGGTCTCTGCACCGTCGGCGTGCTGTTCCAGCTGCTGTTCGCCGGCCGTTACCGCATCGTGTCCTCCCTCGCCTATGTGCTGGTTGGCGTCGCGGCCGTCATCGCCATCAAGCCGGCCGTCATGTTGCTGCCTTCAGGCGGGCTGTGGCTGATGATCGCGGGCGGGCTGTCCTACCTGACCGCCTTTGCCTTCTATTTTTGGCGGCTCCCGCGCTACGAATTGCTCCCGCGCCAGCTCTTTGCCATCGGCGGCAGCGTCTGCCACATGCTGGCGGCGATGCTGTTTTTGCTGCCGGGGCCGGTCTGATTGGTAAGGCGCGGACTCCGATCCGCGCCGGTCTTACGCGACGGATGACGGCGGGCATTGGATGCCACATCGTTGGTAGGGCGGTGAGTCCCTTCACCGCCGCGGCGCGGAACGGAGTCCGCGCCCTACCTCACGGCTTGATCACGCCCTTGGCTTGGAGCTTCTTCACCTTGGGCTTGATCACGAACGAGCAATAGCCCGCGTTCGGGTTCTGGTTGAAATAGTCCTGGTGGTAATCCTCGGCGCGCCAGAATTTCTTCAGGGGCACGATCTCGGTCACGATCGGATCACTGTAGGCGCCCTGCGCCGCGAGCTTGGCCCGACCGGCCGCCTGGTGCTGCTCCTCGTTGTGGAAGAAGATCACGGAGCGGTACTGGTCGCCCTCGTCCGCGCCCTGGCGGTTGAGGGTCGTCGGGTCGTGGGACTCGAAGAAAACCTCCAGCACCTTCTCATAGCTGATGACCGCCGGGTCGAACTCCACCTGGATGACCTCGGCGTGGCCGGAGCCGTGGCTGCAGATCTGCTCGTAGGTCGGGTTCTCGGTCCGGCCGCCGGAATAGCCGCTCACGCTCTTGACGATGCCGGGCAGCCGCTGGAACACGGCCTCCATGCACCAGAAGCATCCGCCCCCGAAGGTGGCGAATTCATGGTCTGACGCGGGTTTGGTTTGAGCCGAGAGGGTCATGGCGGTGAATAAGGGCAGAAAAACTGCAAGCAGCCGGGAAACTTTCATGGACGTGGGAGGAGACTAGCCAGCTTTTATTCCGAAGCAAACCGCCATAACGATTAACCACTAATCCACACTAATGGGTCACTAATGCGCTGCGTTGCGAATTGCAGCGGTGTCCGGATTCGCGGCATGTCGGTTCCGCCCGGGTTTGGAATTAGTGTGAGCTTAGTGTCAATTAGTGGTTAACTCCGATTCCTGCTTTCCTGAGTTCCACATTCAATTAGTCTCCCTTCATGGAAGATCCCCGGCTCGACAAATGGCTCTGGAGTGTGCGCGTGTTCAAGACCCGTCCCCTCGCCACCGCCGCCTGCCGCGCCGGGAAGGTCCTGATTGGCGAACTCGAGGCCAAGCCCGGCCGGGATGTCCATGTCGGCGAAACCGTCACGGTCCACCTCGGCGTGGTCACGCGCACCCTCAAGGTGGTCGCCATGCCGAAGTCCCGCGTCGCGGCCAAGCTGTTGCCGGATTTCATGACCGACCTGACGCCGCCTGCGGAATACGAGCGGGCCAAGCAGGCGGGCATCGAGCACCTGCTCGCCCGCCAGCGCGGCCTGGGCCGTCCGACCAAAAAGGAACGCCGGGACATGGGCCAGCTCTTCGGGTGGTAGGGCGGGCAGTCCCTTGCCCGCCGCGGCGCGGAACGGAGTCCGCGCCCTACCCCGGGCAGCTTCACTTCCCCGTCAGCTCGTCCTTGTAGACCACGCCGCCCTTCATCACGAAGCGGACCTTGGCCAGCTCGTTGATATCGGTGAGTGGGTCGCCTGCGACGGCGATGAGGTCGGCGAAACGACCGGCCTCGACCGAGCCGACCCGGTCGCTCCAACCCATGATCTCGGCGTTGAGGCTCGTGGCGGAGATGATGCCCGCCATCGGCTTCTCGCCCAGCCGGGCGCGCTCGACGAATTCCTGGGCATTCTCGCCGTGCGGGATAACCGCCGCGTCGGTGGCGAAGCCGATGGGCAGCCCGGCGGCCAGCGCCCGCTTGAAGCCGAGGTCCTTGGTGTCGCTGATCATCTTGCTGCGCAAAATCTCCGATTCCGGGATGCCCGCCTCGCGGCCCTGGCGGGCGATGACCGTGCTGGTGTAGAGGGTCGGCACATAGAAGGACTTCCGGTTGGACGCCTTGAGCATCTCGATGGCCTCGTCGTCGAGGAAGGAACCGTGATCAATGGTGCGGACCCCGGCGCGCAGGGAGGTCTTGATCCCGCCGATGCCATGCGCGTGCACCGCCACCTGCCGGCCCCAGCGGTTGGCCTCCTTCACCGCCGCCTGGATCTCCTCATCGGAGAATTGCTGCGCCCCCGGGGATTGCCCCTTGGAGAGCACGGCCCCGGTGGCGAGGAGCTTGATGAAGTCGGCCCCGTGCTTGAAATTCTTGCGCACCTGCTTGACCACCTCCTCCGGCGAATCGGCCAGGTTGTCCACGCTCGGCACCTGCACGTACTCGGAGAATTGCGCGGCATCGCCCGCCCCGCCGGTTGAGGACACATAGGCCCCCGCCACGAACATGCGAGGCCCGGGAACGGCCCCGGCATTGATCGCATTGCGCAGCTCGACATCCACATACGGCCAGGCTGTGCCCATGTCGCGGACCGTCGTGAAGCCCGCGAGCAACGTGGTGCGGGCATTGTGCGCGCCCCACAGGGCCGAGAAGGCCGGCGTGGTCTTGATGAGTTCGTCCTCCCAATGAACCCCGTACTTGCCGCAGAGGTGCGTATGCAGGTCGATGAGCCCGGGCAGCAGTGTCGCCGAGCCGAGATCGATCACCCGGGCCCCGACCGACGCTTTGAGGTCAGATCCCGCGTCAACCACCCGCTCGCCGTCGATCATCACCATGGCAGGGGCAATCACCCCGCCCTTGCCGTCGATCAGGCGGGCGGCTTTCAGGAAAATCTTGTCCGCTGCGCACAGCGAGACCGGGATAAACAACAATACAAACAGGATGAAGCGTGGATTCATGCCGCCAGCCAATCGCAACCCGTGCCCCAGCTCAAGCCCAGGGCGGTGGTGGTATTGGTTATTACCAATCGCTCTTTGAAATAATATCTTAACGCGGCAGCGCAGGTAGGGCGGGCACTCCGCTGCCCGCCGTCGCCCGTGGCGTGCGCCCAGGCGCGGAGTGGAATCCGCGCCCTACCCTCGGATTCGAGTGGGTGCGCAGGCTTGTCTTGATGTAGCGGCGAGCGCCAGCGAGCCGACGAATACGACTCGCTGGCGCTCGTCGCAACGGGGGCTAATAGCCGGGGCGGGTCACTTCCGCATCAACAAACTGACCAGCCAGCCGGCCACCAGAAACAAAACCACGCCCACGCTGATCCGGACCGCCAGCTTGCTATGCTGCTTGGCAGACCCGCTGGGGGAATCGCCCTTGGGCGGATGCACCAGAAAGATCCGGATTTTTTCCGGGATGTTCTTGAGCTTCACCGGCGCCAGATACGTGCCCTTCAGGTCCATCTGATTCTTGATCTGCGAATAGATCAGGCTGGTCATCGCAATGCCGCCCGGCTCGGCCAGGGGCTGGACGCGGGCCGCCACGTTGACGGTGTCGCTGAAGATGTCGTTTTCCACGTCGACGAGCTCGCCCAAGTGGAGGCCGATGCGCACGGCATAACGGTTGGCCGGCGGTGTCCAGGCATTGTTCGCCTCGATCACGGCAAGGACGTTGATGCTGCAGTGCACGGCGGCGAGCGCGGTCGGGAACTCCGCCATCGAGCCGTCGCCGAGAAACTTGACCAGGCGGCCCCCGGCCCGCGGAATCTCGATGCGCAGGAGCTTTTCCAACTCCCCGACACAGGCCAAGGCCCGGGCCTCGTCCTTGGACATCAGGGCGCTGTAACCCACCATGTCGAGAAACATCACGGCCGCCAGCCGGCGGTTCTGTTGGACGAAGCTGGGATTAGATCCAAAACCAGGTGTAGTATCCATGTTCAGCAGCCCTCTTCGATAGCCATTGTGGCCGGCGGCACAAGCGAGGAATCAGGGCAGGGGCGGTTCGCGTTGCAGAAGCATACGTTGGGTAGCCACAGGCCTCCGTGCCTGTGGTGAATGCTCAAACCCGACAGGCAGGGACGCCTGTCGCTACAACAGCTACCTCCCCACCCCAATCAGTTAATCACCGGCTCCGCCGGGGCTGCCGCCGGCACACTGGTGGTATGGACCGCCGGCTTGGCCGGCGCCGCGCCCTTCCCCGCCACAGCCGCGGCCGGGCCACTCTTCTCCACCAGGGCCTGGAAGAACTCCGGTTCCACATTGAGGCGGGCGCGCAGCACGCTGCCGTAAATCTGGGCCTTGGAACCATCGAGTTCCTGCGTGGTCAGGCCGAGTTGCTCAATCTTCTTCAAGGTCGTACGGAGAGCCTTCAGGTACGCCAGGACCGCCTTGGCGTCCGGCTCGTCACTGGCGTCCAGCCACTCGCGATACTCCTTGACCAGCACTTCCTGCTCCAGCTCCTGGTCCTTGCTCGACCGGGTCAGGAAGAGCTCGAATTTGCTATAGCTCGAGGCGAGGGCCAAGGCGACGGCATCCAGCTTGGCCTGGCTTTCGCCGATCAGGCCGGTTTCCGTGGCGTTGCGGATGACGTCGCGCACCGCCCGGTCCTCGACGCGGGCGTCGGCCACCTCGTAGTCGGACTCGCTC
This sequence comes from Opitutia bacterium, assembly GCA_037128315.1. Lineage (GTDB taxonomy): Bacteria > Verrucomicrobiota > Verrucomicrobiia > Opitutales > Opitutaceae > Lacunisphaera. The sequence continues at coordinate 17,624 of JBAXWQ010000005.1, forward strand.
GGCCGGACCTTCTTGGGCACCGTCACAAAGATGGCGGCCAGACGCTCGCGGGCCAGGCGTTCTTCCTTGGTCAGCGCCCGGGCGTAGATGCCCAGCGCCTGCAGCTGTTCGCGCACGGCGGCCGCGAGATCGGCTTCCGGGGGGGCGGCGTCGGTGTCACCGCGCGGCACATTCGGCGTGAACGCCTGCTCGAGGGTGTTGCGGGGCGCGGCACCATTGGAGACGATCGTGCGCAGCGCGGCGTCACTGGTCGGGATGGTCCCGAAGGCCTCCGGCCCGATGAAACCGTCCTTGTAAGTTGCAAAGCCGCTGACCGTGCTCAGATCCAGGTAGGCCAAATTGGGCAAGATCGGGCGGAACGTATTCGTGGTGACCAGATCGGCCACAAACACGTTGGTCTTCACCCCGGTCGCATCGCCCAGAATGGTGAAGAAAAGCGGCCCGGTGCCCGGCGGGATATTCCCCTTGTTCAGCTTGTAGTCAAAGAAGGCCGGATCGCCGGTCTTGGGTGAATACCGGGTGCGCGTCGGGAAGGAGGAGCCGAAGGAACTGTTAAAGAACAGGACCGCCCCGCCGATGAGATCCGTGCCGTTGTCCTGCACCGTGGCGTTGGCCTGATCGATGACGGGCGCGGCGCCGCGGGAGCGCAGGGTGATGGCCGAGGTGGAGACGCCGGGGCCCACCAGCACCAGGTTGTCGGACACCGACGTGTTGCTCAGCGTGATGCCGTCGCCCGCCGCGGTGCCGTCGGCGATGACGACGAGCGAGCCGCTGCGCACCGCGAGGCGCTCAAACGGCTGGATGGTCACCTTGTGGGCAAAGAGGTAGAGGTCACCCGGATTGCTCTTGAAGATGGAGGCGCGCAGGGGCGGCTCGGTCTTGGCCGTGGTCCCGGTCGTCGCCCCGCTGCCGAGGATGATTTCCCCGGTCTTGGAGTCGATGGTGGTGTTCGACGCCGTCGTCGAGCCGGGCACGGTGAACTGGATGAAGTCATTTTGCGCCGACGAGTTGGCGGTGCCGGGGGCCAGCGTGATATTGCCTTCGCTGAAGATGTCGCCCCCGAAGATCACATTGCGGCCGGCGGCGGCGACCGTGGTCAGCCGACCGCTCGACGTCCCGACGCTGCCGGCCGAGGTGATTGTGCCCTGCAGGGCCTTCAGGTCGAGGGTCCGGCCGGCGCCGGTCAGGCCCTGCGCAAAGCTGATGCCCTCCGTGGTCGAGGCGGCGGTGGAGACAAACGAGAGGTTGGAGTTCAGCTGAACGGTGCTGCCGTAGAGCTGGGTGTTCGTCGTATCAATCTTGATGGCGGCCGCGGTTTCAAAAGTAACGGCATCATTGAAGATCGTCTTGGTCGCATTGAAATCCGCCCGGATTGTCGTGGAGCCCGGCGCGTCGGTGGTCACATCCCCCAGCCGGCCCGTCTGGCCGACCAGAGCGTTGAAGATCGTGGCCCCGGACACGTTGGCCACCAGGTCGCTTTCGCCGGAAGAGGCCGCCTTGAAGGAACCGTCCACGAGTGAGTCGAAGGCCGAGGAAGCACCGGCCGTGCCGGTGTTAAGGGTGTCGTTGAAGGTCAGGGACCCAGGCGTGATGGTGGTGTTGGCCCCGAGTAGCACCTTGTCATTGTAGGTCTGGGCCCCGCTGGTGAAGATCGAGCCCCCGTTGATCAGGGTGCGGCCGGCCGCATCCGTCGTGAGATTGGCCAGCCGGAGACCGGCCGTGCCGACGGCGCCGACCAGCACCGAGTCACCGGAGACATTCAACGTCAGGCCCTGCCCGCCATCGCTCGCGCCGCCGAGCACGTTGCCGAAGCGCAGGTTGGTCGCGGTGACGGTGGTGTTCTGCTCCAGGACGACCGCGTCGTTGAAGTTGATGGTGACGGCCTGCAGGGTGCCGTTGCCCAGCACGGTCGTGCCCCCGGCATTGGTCGTGAGATTGTGCAGGGGGCTGCCGGCGCCGATGGACGAGGAGAAGCGGGTGACGCCGGTCGTGTTGGCGAGGAGGTCGCCGGTGCTGCTGTTGCCGGTCAGGGCCCCGTCAAAGGTAATGCCGTTCGAAGTGACGGTAAACGGGCCGTTGATCAGCATCGGGCTGGTGAAGCGCGACGAGCCGCCCGCCGTGACCGTGACACTGCCCCCGGCACTCTTGAGGTCGGCCAGAACGGCGTCGCCCCCGGCCTTGATGGTGATGGTGCCCGTCGCACCGTTCGCGGCAATGGGTGCGGTCGAGGTGATGCTCCGGGGGGCCGTGATGGCAATGTTGCCCGTCTGGGAGATCACAGGCGCAGAAATCGCAATCGCCCCCGTGATGGAGGTCACGGTGATGTTGGACAAGCCCGTCATCGGCGCGGTCACGGTGAAGTCACCGAAAGACCGGGCATTGAAGGGTCCGCTGGCAAGCACCGCGGACAGAGTGGAGGCATTGACGTCATTGAAGATGACCGAGGCCCCCGACAATTGGACATTATTGAAATCATTGAGGGTCTCATCGAGGGTGATGTTATATCCGCCCGCATCGAACACCGCCAAGCCGATGACGTTAGTGGGTGCGCTGTCCGTGATGCCGAGCGGTCCAGTACTGAATACCCCGAGTAGCGGGGTATTGATGCCGGCGAGATCCACCCCGACCCCGGTCAGCTTCATGCTGACGGAGGCGGTGCCGCTCACGACCATGGCGTTGTTTTGGGTCACATCGATGGCTGCGCCGGTGAGCTTCAGCCGGCCAATATTGGTCAAGGTGCCGGCCTTGCCGCCCAGGCTAATGTCATTGGCCCCGGCGTCGAACGTGGCCACGCCGGATACATTGATCGCCGTGCCCGGCACGTCCGTGATGCTGCCGGCCGAGGTCAGGTTCAGGGTGGTGGCGCTCACTCCGGTCAGCACCGTTCCCGAGGCCTCGGTGACGTTGACGACGCCACCGGTGACGTTGAGCGAGCCGAAATTGGCGATCGCCGTAGGCGACGTGCCGAGGGTGATAGCGTTGGTGCCGGCATTGACGATTGCACCGTTGGTGATGGCCAGATTGCCGAAGTTGGTCACGGGACCATTGGTGGTCACGCTCAGCGCCAGCGCATTGGTGGCCGGCAGGGCCATGCCGGTGGTCGCCGTGTTGTTGATGGTCAGGGTGCCCAGCGCCCCGCCGGGCGCACTGCCAACATCCCCGGCGATCGTCGTGGCCGCCGAACCGGTATTGATCGTCAGATTGTTGGCTTCCGCCGCCTGACTGTCGATGTCATCCGTAAAGGTCACCGCACTGTTTGTGGTCGTGAGCACGACATTGTTATCAATCCTCACATCGTCGTTGTAGGTCTGGATGCCGGCGGTGGTCACGTTCCCACCGATCGCGGTGGAGCCCGTGGTGGTGCTTGTCAGGGCCGCCAGGCGCTGGTTGTTGTCGCCCACCGCCCCGCCAAAGGTGGTCGTCCCGTTGCCGTTGACCACCAGTGTCTCCTCCGCGTCCGTCAGGCTGCGCAAGGTGCTGCCGAAGGTAATGTCTGTGCCCGTGAAGGTCGTCGTATTGGTGATCGCATCGAGGGTCACCGCGTCCGCGTAAGTCTGGGCCCCCAGGGTGGTGACCGAGCCGCCGTTGATCACGGTGGTGCCGCCATTGTTGGTCGTGAGGGAGAGCAGTCGCTGGCTATTGTCACCCACCGCGCCCGTGAAGGTCGTGATGCCGCTACCGCTGACGGTCAGGGCCTGCACCCCATCGGTCACGCTGCGCACCGTGCCGGCAAAGAAGACGTCCGTGCCCGTGAGCGTGGTCGTGGCACCGGGGGCATTCAGGGTGACCACATCATTATAGGTCTGCGCGCCCGTCGTCGTCACCGCCCCGCCGTTGAGGGCGGTCGTGCCAGCGGCGTCGGTCATCAGGCTGACGGCGTTGAACGTGTTGCTCAGGGTCGTCGCCCCCGTGCTGTTCAAGGTTATCGCTCCCACCTGATGCGATGTGCCCACGGCCCCGGTGAAAGTGATGGGGCCGGTGCCCGCGTTCACGATCATGTCCCGGGGCGTCGCGGTGGTGGAGTCGAGGGTCGAATTAAATGCGACGGCTCCGTTTGACGTGGTCAGGATCGTGTCAGCGCCCAGCAATACCACGCCCACATAGGTCTGCGCCCCTAAAGTGCTGATGTTTCCGCCCAAAATTCTGACGCCGACGCTGTTGAACGTGACCGCGCCGAGTGCGTGAGTTGCGCCCACGGTTCCACCCAGGGTGATGAGTCCGTTGCCGCTATTCACCGCGAGATCACGGGGCGTCGTGTCGAAAGAGTCCAGGGCCGAGCCCAGAGTGACCGCGCTGTTCGTCGTGGTCAGCGTCGTGCTGGCATTGAGCGTCATCGCATCGTTGTAGGTCTGCGTGCCTGTCGTCGTCACCGTCCCACCGTTGATGGCCACCGTACCCGCGGCGTCGGTCGTCACGCTCGCGAGGGCGGTCGTGCCGCCTACCGCGGCATTAAAGAACGTCGTCCCCGCGGTGTTCACCGTCAGCGCCTGCGCCCCATTGATCGTATTGGCAAAGGTCACGTTGCCCGCGCCGGTGCTCGTCAGAGTGGTATCGGCCCCCAGCGTCACAGCCCCGGTGTAGGTCTGGGCGCCGGATGTCGTTACCGTGTCGGTATTGATCCGGGTGGTACCGGAAACACCCAATGTGCTCAGGCCCGTCACGGCGTCGGCCGCCGCGTCGCCAAAGACCGCGTTGCCCGTGATCCCCAGGCTGTTGGTCGCCCCGGCCAGCGTGCCCGTAAAGGTCATCGTGGTGCCCGTGAGCGTCGTGCCGGCACCCAGGGTCACACTGTCGTTGTAGGTCTGGGCGCCGGAAGTTTTCACGGTGGCGCCATTGATGGCCGTCGTGCCGCCCGCGTTGGTGGTCAGGCTCGTCAGCGCGTTGGTCGCGCCCACCGAGCCCGTGAAAGTCGTCGTGGCGCTGTCATTCACGGTGAGCGAGAAGAGGCCGTTGACCGTATTGGCAAAGGTGTGACCCACGCCGGTTAGCGTGGTGTTGGCGCCCAAGGTCACCGCATCGTTGTAGGACTGGGCGCCAGTCGTTGTAACCGTGGCGCCGTTGATCGCCGTCGTGCCGCCCACATTCGTCGTGAGGCTGCCTGCCGTCACCGCGCTGGTCAGGGTGGTCGTGCCGGTGCTGTTGAACGTGACCGCGCCGAGGGCGTTGGTGCCGCCCACCACCCCGGTGGTGGTGATGGCGCCGGTGCCGGCGTTCACGGTCAGGTCGCGGGCCGTGGCATTGGCGGAGTTGAGGGTCGAGGCAAATGTGACGTTGCTGTTGGTCGTCGAGAGGGTCGTCGCCGCGTTCAAGGTCACGGCGTCGTTGTAATTCTGCGCGCCGGTCGTCGTCACCGCGCCGCCATTGATAGCCGTCGTGCCACCCGCGTTGGTGGTCAGGCTAGTCAGTGCCGTAGTGCCGCCCACGGCCGAGGTGAAGGTGGTGGTGCCAGTGGAGTTGGCCGTCAGGGTCTGCGCGCCGTTGACCGTACCGGTGAAGGTGATCGCACCGGTACCCGCGTTGACCACGACCGGACCCGTCAAGTTGGTGGCCGAGACGTAGGTGACATTGTCGTTGGTCGTCGTGATGTCGCCCGCGGTCGTGATGCCACCATTGGCCGTCAGGCTCACGGCGCCGTCGGCGGCGATGTCGCCCGCGGCCGCAAAGGTCGCCAGGCCGCTCTCCACCACCGTCACCAGGCCGTTGCCTGTAGTGGTGATCCCGGCGTTCACGGTCAGAGTGGTGCCGGTCAGGGCCACGCCTCCAGCCGCGTTGGTGTTCACGGCCCCATTGAAAGTCGTCGTGCCGCTGCCGGCTGATTGCGTGAGAGTCGTAGCGGTCAGGCCGGCGGTCTCGGTGACGTTGTTGGAGCTGGCGATGATGACATCGCCCAGGCGGGTGCCGCCCACGGCACCGGTGAAGGTGATATTACCCGTACCCGCGGTGAGGGTAAGGTCCTCGGCGTTCGCGCCTGCCGTAGTCGCATTCAGCGTGTTCTGGAAAGTTATGTTCGCGCCAGTGCCCGAGGCCGTGGTGTTGATCGCGACTAGCGAGCCCGACCCGTTGAGGGTCACCGCCCGCAGGAAGTCCACATTGTCCGAGGTCGTGCTGATCGTTCGTGAACCCGTGATCGTCGCCGCCCCGGCGCCGTTCTGGGTCACGGCACCGTCTGATACTATGTTGTTGTTCAGAGTGAACAGCCCGCCGTTGGTGATCGTAACCGCCCCGGAGCCCGTGGTGGTGAGGCTGCCGTTCAGGGTGACGGTACCGCCCACCGTCACGCTAACCCCGCCGCCTGCCACCGTGATGGGGGCAGTGGATGCCGTGGTGAAGTTTCGACCGCTCGTGACCGTCAGGCCTGTCAGATTGTTGGCCGTCTGGCTGAAGCTGATGTCCCCGCTGGCCGTCGGAGCGGCCAGGGTCAAGGAATTGGTGGCGCCGTTGACGGTGTTCAGGAAGTTGATCGTTCCGCCGCTGCCCACCGAGGGAGAGGCCGCGGTGGTGTCAATCAGGCGATTGCCGGTCAGCAGCACCGGTTGCGCAAACTGCACCAAATCCGCTGAGGTGATGATGTCGGCATTCAGCGTGGTCGAGCCCACGCCATTCTGCGTCACGTTGCCATCGGCATTGATGGCCGCGTTGATGTCCAGTGTGCCGCTATTGGTGAGAGTGACCACCCCAGCGCTCCCCGCCGTCGTCGTGATGGTGCCGCTGGCGCCCGTGGTAATGTTGTTGGTGGCAATCTGCACCCCGGTGATGGTGTCAGCGTTGATCGGACCATTGAACCGGGTGGTCCCCTGCCCGGCCGTCTGCCGCAGGCTCGCCGCCGTCAACCCGGCCGTCACCGTTACGTCGTTGGCGTTTACGATCGAGACATCGCCCAGGCGGGCCACAGTGCCCGCCAAGCCGGTGAAGAGAATATTACCGGTAGTACCCGCCGTCAGGGTCAGGTCCTCCGCATTCGGCGCCGCCGTGGTGGCATTCAGGGTGTTCTGGAAGGTGATATTCGCGCCCGGGCCGGAAGCCGCGGTGTTGATCGCAACCGTCGAGCCCGACCCGTTGAGCGTCACCGCCCGCAGGAAGTCCACATTGTCCGAGGTCGTGCTGATCGTCCGTGAACCGGTGATTGTCGCCGCCCCGGCCCCGTTCTGCGTGACCGCCCCGTCTGAGATCACGTTGCCATTGATGGTCAGGAGGCCCGCATTGGTGAAGGTCACCGGCCCGTTGTTTGTGGTCGTGAGGCTGGCGTTCAGAGTCTGGGCATTACCCGTCAGGCTGACCCCGCCGACCGCACTGGTATCAACCGCTCCGTTGAATGTCGTCGTGCCGCTGCCTGCGCTCTGCGTCAGCGTCGTCGCACTCAGCCCAGCGGTTTCGGTGACATTGTTCGCACTGGTGATGATGATGTCGCCCAGGCGGGTTCCCCCGCCCACAACACCTGTGAATGTCACACTGCCCGTGCCCGCGGTTAGGGTCAGATCCTCAGCATTTGGCGCCGCCGTGGTCGCATTCAAGGTGCTCTGGAAGGTAATGTTCGCACCCGTGCCGCTGGTCGTGGTGTTGATCGTAACCAACGAACCCGATCCGTTGAGTGTCACCGCCCGCAAGAAGTCTACGGCGTCCGAGGTCGTGCTGATCGTGCGCGAACCTGTGATCGTAGCCGCTCCGGCACCGTTCTGGATTACAGCGCCGTCGGAGGTCACATTGGCATTAAGAGTCAGGAGGCCAGTATTGGTAAAGGTCACCGGCCCGCCATTCGTAGTCGTGAGGTTGGCATTTAAGGTCTGGTTGTTGCCCGTCAGAGCTACGCCGCCGACAACGTTGGTATCAACCGACCCGTTGAAGGTCGTCGTGCCGCTGCCTGCATTCTGCGTCAATGTCCCAATACTGAGCGTTGAAGAGGCTAAAAAATCATTGGAGTTCGAGATAATGAGATTACTCAATCGAGTCGTCCCTCCCACCGCCCCGGTGAATGTAATATTACCAGTAGTACCTCCCTTCAGCATCAGTGTGCCGGCCCCATTGATGGTGTTATCGAAGGAGATATTTGCCCCCGTGGGCGTTCCAGCGGCATTGGTACTATCAACCGTCAGGTTACGAGCATTCAAATCGACCGCTCCTGTCATGGTTACCGTATCACCACTCGTCGTAATAGTAGTCAGGGCCGCGGCGGCCCCGCCCGCCACCTGGATCGCGTTCGTCGCTGCCCCGGCATTCAGCGTCAGCTGGTTTTGGTTGTAAGTAGTACCCGTCAGCGTAATCGAGCCCGCATCCGGCCCCGCCCCGTCCGCGGCCGTGATACTCGTCGCATTCGTCACCCCGGCGGCGGCGGCGCCAATGTCGCCCACGCTGATGTCGTTGCCTGTGATCACCAGGCTGCTCAGCGCCGTGCCGGCGCCCGTCGTGCCCGTAATGGTCATATCGCCCAAAGTCCCGCCCGTCAGCGTCAGCGTCCCGGCCCCGTCGATGGTGTTGTTAAAAGTAATGTTGGCGCCCGCGCCGCTGCCGCCCGCATTCGTGCTGTCCACCGTCAAGCTGCGGGCATTCAGATCCACCGCGCCGGTGACGGTCACCGTGTCCGCGCTGGTGGTGATCGTGGTCAGGGCTGCGGCAGCCCCGCCCGCTACCTGGATCGCGTTCGTCGCCGCCCCGGCATTCAGCGTCAGCTGGTTTTGGTTGTAAGTGGTCCCCGTCAGCGTGATCGAGCCCGCATCCGGCCCCGCCCCGTTCGCGGCCGTGATACTGGTTGCCCCGCTCACCCCGGCGGCGGCGCCACCAATGTCGCCCACGCTGATATCGTTGCCGGTAATAGTGAGTGCCGCCAACGCCGTGCCGTTGCCCGTTGCCCCCGTAATCGTCACATCACCCAGCGTGCCACCCGTCAGAGTCAACGTGCCGGTCCCGTCGATGGTGTTGTTAAAGGTAATGTTGGCGCCCGCTCCGCTGCCGCCCGCATTCGTGCTGTCCACCGCCAAGCTGCGGGCATTCAGATCCACCGCGCCGGTGACGCTCACCGTGTCCGCACTGGTGGTGATCGTGGTCAGGGCCGCGGCGGCTCCGCCCGCCACCTGGATTGCGTTCGTCGCCGCCCCGGCATTCAGCGTCAGCTGGTTTTGGTTGTAAGTGGTCC
>JBAXWQ010000050.1:0-15653 GCA_037128315.1 Opitutia bacterium
ACGGCGACGGTGGCCTGGCCCTTCGCCGCCGCGATGCCGCCCCAGGCCCCGAAGAAAATCAGCCAAGCTGCGCCGAATACGTTCAGCTGCGTGCGGGTCGGGTTCTGGTTGATGCGGATGAGGGCCATGGCGAATGTTATATCCAGTTTGTCATTCTGAACAAAGTGAAGAATCCACGGTGACGATCATGATATCACTGGCGAACCCATGGATTCTTCGCTGCGCTCAGAATGACAGGAAATATACATGGTTGAGGAGAGAGAACTCAGTCCTTTTCGTACTGGTTCAAATAGGCTTGGGCATTGACCCGGGCGTCCGCGGGTTGCTCTGCCTTGAGCAGAATGAAGTTTTCGAGCACGAGCACATCCATGTTCGTGGCCATGAAACAACGGTAGGCGTCGGCGGGCGAGCCGACGATGGGTTCGCCCCGCACGTTGAAGCTGGTGTTGATCAACACGGGGCAGCCGGTCAGGCGGTCGAAGGCGGTGAGCAGCTGGTGCAGACGGGGGTTGCGCGTCTCGTCGACGGTCTGGATGCGGGCCGAATGGTCGACATGCGTCACGGCGGGAATCACCGAGCGAGGCTCGTTCACCTGGGCCAGGCCGCGGGGGCTCGTGGCCGGCACCGGCACGCGCTTGTCCGCTCGCACCGGGGCGACCAGCAGCATGTACGGACTTTCCTGGTCGGGGCGCAGCTCGAAATAGTCCGCCGCCCGGTCGCGCAGCACGATGGGGGCGAAAGGGCGGAAGGATTCGCGGAACTTGATCTTCTGATTCATCACCGACTGCATGGCCGGGCTGCGCGCATCACCCAGAATGCTGCGGTTGCCGAGGGCGCGCGGACCGAATTCCATGCGGCCTTGCACCCAGCCAACCACCTTGCCATCGGCGATTAATGAGGCGACCTGGGTGCACAGCTCCGCGTCGTCGGGGCAGTGGCGGTAAACCGCCTGCTGGGACCGGAGCAGCGTTTCAATCTCGGACGCCGCGTGGGCGGGACCCAGCAGTGAGCCTTGCTGGCTGTCCGGTGACCGCGGGGTGCGCGGGTTCTCCAACAGCTGGTACCAGGCAAAGAGTGCGGCCCCGAGCGCCCCACCGGCATCGCCGGCCGCGGCCTGGATCCAGATATTTTTGAAGGGCGATTCGCGGAGCAGGCGGCCGTTGGCGACGCAGTTCAAGGCCACGCCGCCGGCCAGGCAGAGGTTTTTGGAACCGGTGAGCTGATGCAGATGCGCCGCCATGCGCAGGGTGATCAGCTCCGTGACCTTTTGCACCGAGGCGGCGAGATCCAGCTCGCGGGCGGTCAGGGCGGATTCCGGCCGGCGCGGCGGTCCGCCGAAGAGGCGGCTGAATTTCTCCGAGGTCATGGTCAGCCCGCCGCAGTAATTGAAGTAGGATTGGTCCAGCCGGAAGGAGCCGTCCGCCTTCAGGTCCAGCAGATGGCGGAGGATGAGGTCGGCATATTTGGGCTCACCATATGGTGCCAGGCCCATCAGCTTGTATTCGCCACTGTTGACCTTGAAGCCGCAGTGATAGGTGAACGCGGAGTAGAGCAGGCCGAGCGAGTGCGGGAAATGCATCTCGTGCGACAAGGTCACGGTCGAGCCGGCCCCATGACCAAGGCTGGCGGTGGCCCATTCGCCGACGCCGTCGAGCACCATGATGGCGGCCTCCGCAAAGGGCGAGGGGAAGAAGGCGCTCGCGGCGTGGGCTTCGTGATGCTCCGTGAAAACATAGCGCTTCCGGTAGAGGCCGCCCAGCCCCTGGTTCATGACGCGGGTCAGCTGCAGCTTTTCGTGCAGCCACAGGGGCATGGCCTTGAGAAAGGAGCCGAAGCCGGCGGGCGCGACCGCGAGGTGCGTTTCCAGCAGCCGGTCAAATTTCAGGAAGGGCTTCTCATAAAACACCACATGGTCGATCTGCTCGGCGGTGAGCCCGGCGTCGCGCAGGCAGTAGTCGACCGCCTGCTTGGGGAACGCCAGGTCGTGTTTGATCCGCGTGAAGCGCTCCTCCTGCGCCGCCGCCACGATTTCGCCGTCCACGACCAGGGCGGCGGCGGAGTCGTGGTAGAAGGCGGAGATGCCCAGAATGGCGGTCATGGACTCAGGGCGTGAATTCTAACGGTAGGGCGGCGAGTCCCTTCGCCGCCGCGGCGCGCTCGGAGAGCGCGCCCTACCCGCGCGGGCGGACGAAACTTGTGAGTCGGTTTCAATCGGATAATGGGTTGGAAGACTCGCCTTAGAGTTGTTTCAGCCGCGCTAGTATATCGGCGGCCGCCTGGCGAAGCCCCGCGTTGTTCTCGGCGGTGGCGGCCCGCTGCCCGCGGCGCGCGTAGACCAGGGCCTCGCCGGGCTGGTTGAGGTCGAGCAGGCGCTGCGCGAGCTCGAGCAGGAGCGAGGCGTCAACCGGTCCGCCTTCCGCCAGCGCGCGGAGGTAGCGCACCATATTGGGGGTGTCGCCGCGCCCGGCATAGCGTTGGGCGAGCCGCGTATTGTTGTCGGTGTTGCGCGGCTGGTAGGAGGCGGCCGTCAGCATGAGGGCTTCCGCCTCGGCCTCGCGTCCGCCCGTGAGACAAACCCGCACGAGCTGCTCCAGCGCCGTGGTGTTGGTGGGATCGCCGGCCAAAATGGTCCGCAATTCCTGCTCGGCGGCGCGGGGCTCGCCGCTGCGGTTCAGCAGGGTGGCGTAGGCCATGCGGAGATAATTGTTTCCCGGCATCACGGCGAGACGGGTCTCCAGCAGGTGCCGGCCCTTGGCGGCCTGCCCGATCTTGCTCCAGAGGTTTACGAGCACCTGCCACGCGGGAAAATAATAGGGGTCCGTCCGGGTGGAGGTGAGCAGCAATTCCTCCGCCTCATTCGGCCGGCCGCCCAAGGACAGGAGATTGGCCTTCTGCGTCAGCAGCACCGCCGAGCGGGGTTGCAGCTTCATGGCCGCCTCGACCAGCTCCAGTGCGCGATCGAAGTCGTGCAGGTCAAAGACAATGTTTTCCAGTCGGATCATCAGGTTGGGATTCTGCGGCTGGCGCTGGAGGGCGCGGTCCACCTGGTCCCGCGCGGCGAGCAACCCGGCGCGACTCATGACCTCGGGCTGGAGCCGCCGGACTTCACCCTGCAGCCTCACTTGGTACTCCCCATAGGTGAGCTGATTGGTAAACGGCGCCTTGCCGGTCAGGTCAGCGATCGTGTCCAGCATCGTCAGGTGAGCGTAGGGTGTGTAGCCGAGGGCCTCGGCGCATTCCGCCGGGGTCAGCCAGCGCGTCGTCGCGGTCCCGGCGGGGAGCAAGGTGGCGCAGGACTCGGCCAGCCGCAGGGCCAGGCGCGTGTTTCCCTCCCAGTTGAAATGCACATGTTCGAACAACAGCTCGCGGCCGCACAGCGGGGCGGTGGCGACCGGATCCGCGCCGAACTCGCGGGCGGCGTCGACCAGGCGCACGGCGGGGCCGGCGCTGGCCGCGACCTGCCGGATGATGTCGTTGAGCCGCGGGTCAGGACGGAAGCGCAGCGCATCCCAGTGCAGGGCGTCGATAAAGTGCTGGCGCGCGAGGTCGAGATGGCCGCGCGTCTCCTCCAGCCGGCCGAGCATGAAATGAGTGTCGGCGTATTCGGGGTCGAGTTGCAGGGCGGTCGTGAAGTGGGCGTGGGCCCGATCGAACTCCTCGAGCTGCCAGGCCAGCCAGCCGGCGCTGAAGGCCGACTGCCAAGCGGCGAGGTCCGCCGGGGCCAGGTTGATGCGATGGAGCGAGACAAACGGGGAGCTGTCCTTGAGGTTGGCGACGACGGTGGAGAGCACGGTCGGGCAGCCCGCGCCGGTGGCGACCGCGATGATGTCCCGGAGATTCTGTTCGAAGTTGGCATAGACGGCCGCGAGGCGGGGATCATTGCCGCGCACGGTGTTCTGCGTGAAGGTTTCCATGCCGCGCCACTCGGGGGCTTTGGCGGCGCCACCCCCAAATTGCGGCAGCAGCCGCAGGAGCAGCTGGCCGGTGCGGGTGCCGCGCGCCCAGACACTGGCGCGGATGGCCCAGAGCGGGGGCATGGCCGCGAGGTAGGCCGAGCCGGGTCCATACGGCCCGATCACCTCGTTGTTGCCCATGTAGACGACAAACAGGTCCGGCTCAAAGTCAGGCAGCTGGCGAGCGACCTGATAAACCACATGGGAGTTGATCGCCGTGATGCCGAGATTCACGACCTCGATTTTCCGGTCGCCGTAATGCGCCGCCAGCTGCGCCTGCAGCTGGGCGGCAAAGCCTAAGCCCGGTTCCGGCGTGCCTTGGGCGGCGGATTCCCCCAGTACAAAAACGCGCAGGCTGCGGGCCTCCTTGTGTTTTTTCAGGCGAAAATTCAGCGGGCGGATGCCGAAATGGGCGGGGAGAAAGAGCTCCGTGAAGGCGGGGTTGGCGCAGTAATAACCCGGCTGGTCCTCCTCGGGGATGAACAAGGCCAGATTCGAGCCAAACCCGACCAGACGCAGGGCCGCCTCCAGCAGGCCGAAAAAAACCAGCGGCACGCCGACCAACAGGATCAGGCGGAGCAGCCAGACCGGCAGCGGCACCGGGCGTGGTTTCACCGGGATGCTACCGGCAGGAGGGGAAGAGGTCATGGAGGTCGGGGAAAGGGGCCAGTGCCCGCCTAAGAAAATCAGAATCACGCCGGGCGATGGCAAGATTCATCCCGGGCATTTCGGCCAGTCGCGCCGTGCAGCGTGAAGTGATTTTGGTGCATGGAAGCACCTTGACGAAGGCCGGCGAAGGAACATCCGTGGTAGGATGAGAGCTACCCTGCGTGTCTGGTGTTTGGGTCTCCTGGGGCTGCTGACCCTGATCTTCATGAATGAGATGGACGCCAGCGGGCCTGGTTCCCGCCCCATCCAACTCTCCCATGGCCTGGAGGCTGTGATCCCCAAGCCGTTGCTGCCTCTGCTCCTCGACCAGCCTTATGTCCGGTTCTTGGTCACGGTCAACGAGGAGGGCAAAATAGTTGATTTTCTCGCAGTGGAGGCGACCCATTTTGAGCTGCTGGACCGCGCCGAAAAAACACTGCAAGAGCAGGCCGAGTTCACCCCGGGTCTCGACCAAGGCAAGCCCGTGCTGGCCTCCGGTGAGGTGACGGTGAATTTTTATGATCCAGAGCAGCGGGCGGTTAGAAACGGCATGATCGGCCGGCCTTACGGACTCGACGCAACCGAAGCGGTCAACCGCCGGATGTACGAGAATACCAAAGAGCATTTCATCTACCGGCTGGCCACCGCCGCGGAGTTGAAAGAACCGCTGACCATGCGGGAAGGGAAAATCATGGTGCTGACTGAGGCCAGCGGACGGCCCGCCGCGGGGTCGTGCGTGGTGGAATTTTACATCGATAGGCGGGGTGATGTCCGTATGCCCCACATGGTGAGTTCGGATAATGACACGGTGGCACTGAGCGCGCTCCTCACCCTGCGGCAGGCCCATTATGCTCCGATTCTGCGCACGAACGATGTGCCGGCCTATGTGAAGGTCCGCCAGCCCATGAGCTTTGCCCCGCCGGCTGAGACCCCGCCGGAGGTCAAGTAGGCGAGGTTGGGTTTCCGCCCGGTGGGTGAGGCCGGGGCGCCAGGCACGAGGCCAGCCAGGCCAGCACGGCGTAGGCCGCGCTGGCCAAGTGGGCGCTGGTGGCGACCCGGATGCCGGGATCGTCGAACCGGATCATGCCGCCCCCGCGGCCCCCTTGGATGATTTCAAAAATCACCTCGCCGACATAGATGACAAGGACGGCCGGCCAGAACCAATCCGACCATTGGCGCTGCCAACCCTGCGCTGCGAAATAAAGGAGCAGGCCGAGGTTGATGGCGCTAAGGCCGCCGTACCGCGCCATGCTGGGGTCGCACCAATAAATGACCGCCGAGATGAAGAGAGGCATCAGGCCCAGCGCCAGCCGTCCAAACCAGGCGTGCCGGGCTTCCAGCAATCCGCCCATGATGACAAAGAGTCCGGCATCAGCGACAAAATGGGCCCAGCCAAAGTGCACCCAATGACCCGTCCAGATGCGCCAGTACTGACCCTGCTGCATGGCGGCTCGGTCGTAGATCAAGGCCGCTCTCCACTCCGGGACAAATTGGATGACCAGCGCGGCCAAGCCGAGGAGCAGAAAGAGCCAGGGCAAACGGTCGGGGAGATATGACCGCAACGAACGCATGCCGCTCAACGACGAGAGGAGTAGCGCCGGCTCAGGCCGAGCAACGTAACAAGGACGCAGAACCAGAGACTGGGTGCGCCGCCCCCTCCGCCACCCGCACTCGGACTGGGACTAGGCGCAGGCGTCGGGGTCGGAGTGATCACCACCGGTGCCGGTGGGAGTTCATTGACTGTCAGGGTGGCAGCCGTGCTATTCACGGTTCCGGCCGCCGTCGTGACCGCCACAAAGTAGGAACCCGCGTTGGCCGACTGTACGTTGCTCAGGCTCAGGGTGCTGGTGGTGGCCCCGCTGACGGCGGTGCTGCCAAAAAACCACTGGTAGGTGATCGGGCTGGTGCCGGCGGTGGCGGTGACCGCGAAACTCACACTGGTCCCGGCGGTGGCGGCGACATTGACGGGTTGGCTGGTAATGGATGGCAGGGTGCCGGCGGAGGATTGAAAACTCAGATTGAGGGTTAGGCCGGAGGAATCGGCGTCAAAGCCGTCCACGGCGATATAGTAGAGAGTGCCGCCGCTGGCGGTGAAAGTCAGGGAACTCGCCTGGATGATGCCGCGTTGGATGTCATCATTGGAGGCGATGGTGGTCAGGTTCGCCAAGGTGGTGCCGGTATAGATGGCCAGGGCGGTGTCGGAATAACTGCCGCGAGTGTCCACATTCACGGCTCCGGCGGAGGGCGCGGTCCACTTCCACCAGACGGAATGGCCGCCGGCGTTGTCCGCATGCCGGGGTTCGCTGGGTTCCTTGGTGGCATTGGTGTTGTAGCCCGTGAGCTTGGCCACGCCATCGGTGAGGGTGATGGGAATGGCATCGGCGAACTTGTCATTGGCGGGCACCCCGGGCGGGCCGTAGAGGTTCTGCGCGCCGGTGATGTCGTCTGTAGTGACGCTTTCGAGATCGCTGATGTGGCTGTTCATGACGGCGGCCACGGACTGGGGTGGCTCGGCTTCATCCGGATGATCCAAACCGAGAGAATGGCCGAGTTCATGAATGGCGACGCGTTGCAGGTCCACCACCCGGTCGGTGCGCTTCGGGCCGCGGTAGGAATCCCAGGTCCATTTGGAGTTAAAAATCACGTCGGACTCGTTCCGTTGATTGCCGATCAGCCACGTGGTGGTGACGGCAAGGGTGGTGTCGCCAAAGGCCTTGCCGAAGATGTCGGTGCCAAAGGCCATCTCGTTGCTGCGATTGTGGTCGTTGACCGTGCCGGTGGTGCCGATCTGCGTCACAAACTGCACATTGCCGAGCAGGCCGTTCCAGATTTGGGCGGCGGCCTGCGCGCTGGTATTGTAGTTGGTGCCATCGGTAAGCGTGGTGCCGGAGCCGAGGCCAATCCGGAAAGTGACCTGCCCCGGGTCCCACTTGACCGGCAGGCCGGTGCTCTTGTTCAGGATATACGTGTAGCTCCAGCCCGAGGAGGTCAGGAACAGGACGAGGCAGAGGCGGAGCAGGGGCTGCACGGGATTACCGCACGGTGCGGTGGGCGGCGAGGGGTGAGACCATCCGGATTTTCTGGATGAAGTTTCGGGCGGTCAGGGGCAGGGCGGCGGGATTCCCCGCCTTGGCCGCACTCATGGCCCCAATCGGCAGGGAGACCTCCTGCTCGCTGTAGAGGGGCAGGCCGTTGCTCCGCAGGACGTATTCCTGCTGTGACTTCTCGTCCTTCATCACGGGATAGAGGCCGTGCATGATGGCGACGAGCGGGTAGATTTGGCGGCCGTTGCCCTGGACAAACAAGATCACATCATCCCCCAGGAGAAATTTGGGCGCTCCCTCGATGACCAGTTCCTCATTGCCGACCCGGCCGCCCACCAGTTCCAGCACCAGCGGCTGCGGGGGAATGCCGCGGATGATCTCAATGATATCCAGCGCGACCCGGGTGGCGATGTACTTGCGGCCCTGGTTTTCCCGCCACTCGGCGGAGACGGACTTTACGCTGGCCCGCACGATGTAATCAGCCGAGGTGACCAAGTCGTCAAATTCCGGTGCGGCCACGGTGGTGGCGCGGCCGGCCGGAATCAGCCCCAGCAGAAAGAGGGTAAGCCCAAGGATTATACGCGGGCGGATGGACATGGGGTTCGAGCGAGGATGGACTGTGGGATTAGAGGATAGGGATATATTCCCATCCGTCAAATTACGCTTGGGCAGTAACTCTGGATGCCGCGATTCCGTTCACCCCTGGTGGCGGGTGGCGACCTCAATCACGTCGTGCGGGGCCGCTTCCTTCTGGCCGGCGGGGGTTACCCGGACGTAGCGGGCCTTGGAGCGGAGCTCGGCCAGGTTCTTGGCCCCCAGATAGCCCATGCCGCTCTGCACGCCCCCGATGAGGGTGCCGATGACGTCGTCGACCGAACCGGAAACTTCCTTCAGGGCCTCGATGCCCTCGGCGGCGATCTTCCGGGTGCTGTCGTTCTTGTCGTGCCCGTAGCGGGCGGCCGAGCCGGCTTTCATCGCGGCGTGGCTGCCCATGCCGCGGTACTGTTTGTAGATCTTGCCGGAGATTTCCATGATCTCGCCCGGCGCCTCGCGGCAGCCGGCCAGCAGCCCGCCCAAGATGACGGCGTCCGAGAGCGTGAGCGCCTTGACGATGTCGCCGGACTTGGTGATGCCGCCGTCGGCGATCAGGCGGATGCCCCGCCGGGCCTCGCTGCGGCTGGCCACGTGGAGGGCGGTCATCTGCGGAATGCCGACGCCCGCCACCATGCGGGTCGTGCAGATGGAACCGGGCCCCTGGCCGATCTTGATGGCGTTGGCGCCCGCCTGGGCGAGGAATTCCACCCCGGCCCCGCTGGTGACATTGCCGGCGATGATGGTCAGGTCCTTGAAAGCGCCGCGGATCAGTTTGACGATATCGCCCACGCCGGCGGTGTGGCCGTGGGCCGTGGACACGGCGATGACATCAACCGCCTCGTCGACGAGCTCGCCGACGTGGGTGATGATCTTGTCGCGATCCAGCTCACCGTTGGCCTTGCGGATGGGGGAAATCGCCGCGCCGACCACGAGCCGGAAGTTGGCATCGCGGGCCGGCTTGCGACGCGACTTGGCCTCGCTGGTGATACGCTCGACATCGGAACTGGTCACCAGCCCGCGCAAGTGGTCCTGGTCGTCCACGACGAGCATCTTGTGGATGCCGACGTTCACCGTGAAGAAGCGATCCGCTTCCTTGATGGGGTCGGCCGCCATATGCTTGGCCTGGACGGTGATGAGCTGCTTGCGCGGCGTCATCACCTCGGAGACCTTCTTGGACTTGTAGCGGTCCTTGACGAGATTGCCGGAAAGCAGGCCGGCGAGCCGGCCGGAGGCCTCGACGACCGGGAAGGTGCGGAAATCAAAGCGCTTCTGATCGATCATCGTGAGCACCTCGCTGACGAGGGCGTCAGGGGAGACGGTGATCGGGTCCTGGATCAGGCCATGGATGTGCCGTTTGACCCGGGCGACTTCCTTGATCTGCTCCTTGCCGGGCAGGTTGTAATGAATGAGGCCGAGGCCGCCATTGAGGGCCATGGCGATGGCCATGCGCGACTCGGTGACCGTGTCCATGTCGGACGAGATGATCGGAATCTGCAGGCGCAGGCTTTCCGACAGCGACGTGGCCAGATCGGTGTCCTTGGGCAGGATCTCCGAGTGGAGCGTGGCGAGCGAGACGTCGTCAAAAGTCAGGGCGCTCGGCAGGTTGGCGGCGAAGAAGCGATCGGCGGGCAGGTAATAGTCCGCATCGCTGGCGAAAGTGGCAACAGGCTTGGTCATCGTTGCCATGAACCAGATACTCCCCGGCCGGGTAACCACAAACAAAAAACCACGGAAAGCTTTGCAGCCGACCCACAGTATACACGGAACCCACCGAATTAATTTGGATAGGAAGGCGGGTTGCCTTCCCTCCGTGTATTCCGTGTATTCCGTGGTGAACCTGCATGTATTATAGCTTTCAGTACAAGCGCTACCAACTCCCCTTGGCCGCCGCATTACGGACTGCGCATGGTGTCTGGACCGTGCGGGAAGGGATTATTCTTCGTCTGGAAGATGAGGCGGGGCAGGTGGGCTACGGTGAAATTGCGCCGATCCCGTGGTTGGGGACGGAAACGCTCCTGGAGGCGGAGGAGACCTGTCGGAAATTTGGCGATCAGGTATCGGCGGATTTGCTCGCCGCCGTGCCGGAATCCCAAGGTTGTGTGCGTTTCGCCCTGGCCATGGCCCAGCGACGGAGCGCGCCGGCGCCGGTCACGACGCGCCTGCCCGTCGCCGCCCTGTTATCGGCCGGCCGGCCGGCGGTGAAACAATTGTCGGCCCAACTCGAAGCCGGCTATCTCGCCTTCAAGTGGAAGGTGGGGGTTTTCCCGGTGGATGAGGAACTCGGCATTCTGGACGACCTGCTGTCCCGGTTGCCAGCGCCGGCCAAGCTGCGGCTGGATGCCAACGCTGCCTGGACTTCCCGCCAGGCGGAGCGCTGGCTGGCCCGCTGCGCCGAGTGCCCGATCGAATTTGTCGAGCAACCGGTGGCGCCTGCGGAAGAGGATGCGCTGCTGGGACTGGCCGGGGACTATCCTGTCAAGCTGGCACTGGACGAGTCCGTCGTGCGGTTGGCTGAGGCGCGGCGTTGGCAGGCGCTGGGCTGGCCGGGTGTGTTCGTGCTGAAGCCGGCACTGGCCGGGCCGCTGGCCGAGGTCATCGCCTGGATTGCGGCCACGTCGCCCGACGTTGTGATTTCAAGTGCGCTCGAAACCGCGCTGGCTCGCACCGAAATATTGCGCGCCGTCCTCAGCCAGCCGTTGACCAAACGGGCACTGGGCTTTGGCCTCGGCGCCGTCTATGGTGACCGGCGCTGGGATGGACCGCTGCTTGGGCCGCTGGCGGACGCCTCCTGCCTGGCACCGAACCCCGGGGAGGAAATATGGAACGCACTGAACTGAGCCAGGCCCTGTCAGCCGCGAGGAGCGGGGGGCAAGGAGCAAGGAGCGAGGAGATGATCCTTATTTCCGAGGCGGAGCCGAAAAAGTTCATGACGGCCTTCGCGGATGCCGTGGCCGGTAGCGGATCCGTGTTTCTCTGTGATCCGGCCTGGGGCGAGTCCGAGCGCGGCCAACTGGCCGAGCTGAGACAGCAGCTGCAAACCACGCCGGCGACGGCTGCCGGGAAGGGATGGCTGTGCATCCCGACGGGTGGGACCAGTGGAAAATTGAAATTTGCCCGCCATGATGAAGACACCCTGGCGGCGGCCGTGCGGGGATTCGCCCGCTATTTTTCCCTGGCCCGGGTCAACGCGGTGGGGGTGCTGCCCTTGCATCATGTCAGCGGCCTCATGGCCTGGATGCGCTGTGCGCTGACCGGCGGGGAGTATCGTCCGCTCGAATGGAAATCGCTGGAGAACGGCGCGCCGCCGGAGTTGCCGGTTCGGGCGGAGGGTTGGGTGATTTCACTCGTGCCAACGCAACTGGAGCGCCTGTTGCGCCAGGAGGCCACGATCCTATGGCTGCAGCAGTTCCGGCTGATTTTTCTCGGCGGGGCCCCGGCCGGGCCGGGGCTGCTCGACCAGGCGGCCGACCGGCGCCTCCCGCTGGTGCTGAGCTACGGCATGACGGAAACGGCCGCGATGATCACCGCGCTGCACCCCACGGAATTCCTGGCGGGGGCGCGGAACTGTGGTCCAGCTTTGCCACATGCCACGGTGAAAATTGGACCGGACGGCACCATCCAGATTGAAAGTGGCGCGCTGTTCCGAGGTTATCATCCCGCCTGGCGTGCCGAAGGCGGTTTTGCCCCGGCCGACCGCGGCTCGCTTGATCCGCAGGGACATCTTCACCTCCTGGGTCGGAGCGACCAGATCATCAACACCGGCGGGGAGAAGGTGGATCCGTCCGAGGTCGAAGCAGCCCTGCGCCGCAGTGGTGAATTCAACGACGTGGTCGTGCTGGGGGTGCCCGACGCGAAGTGGGGCGAGCGGGTCGTGGCCGCCTATCCCGCCACGAGCCGACCGAATCTGACCCAAGTGGCCGCCGCCCTGAGCCAGTGGCTCGCTCCGGCCAAGTGTCCGAAGCAGTTTGTCCCGCTCACCGACTGGCCCGTCAACGAACAGGGCAAGGTCAACCGGGCGGAAGTCGCGCGGATGGTGCAAGCGAAACATTGATCGTTGTTCATTTTTCAATGTTCATTTTTCATTTATCCCGGCACTGAACAATGACCACTGAACGATGAAAATTGAAAAATCTTCCGTGTTTGCCGTGGGGTTTTTTCTCCGGTGAACAAAACCGAAATCGCAGCCGTCCTGACCGACATTGGCCTCCTGCTGGAGCTGCAAGGGGAGAATCCATTCAAGATTCGGGCCTACCAAGCGGGGGCCCGCCTGCTCGAGACCCTCAGCGAGGAGGAGATTGCCGCCCGGGTGCAGGGCGGCACCCTGCAGGAAGTGAAGGGCATTGGGGAGGCCTTGGCCCAGAAAATCACCGAGTTGCACACCACGGGTAAACTGGGCTTCCACGAGAAACTCCGGGCCTCCATACCCGCCGGGCTGATTGAAATCCTTTCAATCCCCGGGATCGGTCCGAAAAAAATTCGCGTCCTGGCGGACAAGCTGGGCATCGATTCCATCGCCAAGCTCCAGCAGGCGTGTCGGGACGGGAAGATCGCGGAGCTGGACGGGTTCGGGGCGAAATCCCAGGCGAAAATCCTCGAGGGCATCGAAAATCGGGAAAAATATGGCCGGCGTCATTTGTGGCTGGAGGCATGGGAGGTGGCCGAGCCGATCCTCGCGGGTCTCCGGTCTCTGCCTCAGGTCCGGCGGGCGGACCATGCAGGCAGCCTGCGCCGCCGGATGGAGACAGTCGGTGACCTGGATTTTTTGGTCGCGACCGACGCGCCCGGTCCGGTGGTGGACTGGTTTGTGAGCTGGCCCGGAGTGGCGGAAATCACGGCGCGGGGTGACACCAAGGCCAGCGTGCGGCTGGCCTCGGGGATTCAGGCCGATTTGCGGCTGGTACCACCGGAACAATTTGTCTTCGCCTTGCACCACTTCACCGGCTCGAAGGACCACAATGTGGCGATGCGGCACCGCGCCCTCCAGCGCGGCTGGTCCATGAGCGAGTGGGGCCTGGTGCCGGCGGCGGGCGAGGGCACCGCCAAGCAGAAGGCCGAGGGGCAGGGCCGGAAGACGGAGATCCAGAACGAGGCCCAGCTTTTCCAGAAACTCGGCCTGGCATTTATCGCGCCGGAACTGCGCGAAGGGCTGGGGGAGATCGAGGCGGCGGAAGGCGGCCACCTGCCGCGCCTGGTGGAGGAGGGGGACATCCGGGGCGTCTTCCACAACCACACCACCGCCTCCGACGGGCACAACACGCTCGAGGAAATGGTGGCCGCCGCCCAGGCGCTGGGGTTCGAATACCTGGGGATCGCCGATCATTCCAAGTCCAGCGTGCAGGCACGGGGCCTCAGCGAGGTGCGTCTGGCCGCGCAGGTCGCCGCCATCTCCCGGCTCAACGCCTCGAAAAAGTTCACCTGCCATGTCTTCACCGGCACGGAATGCGACATCCTGCCGGATGGCCGCCTCGACTTTGCCGACGACGTGCTGGCGCAACTCGATTACGTGGTGGTGTCCGTGCATAGTGCTTTCAGCCACGATCGCGCCGTGATGACCCAGCGCATCATCCGGGCGATGGAAAATCCTTACGCCACGATGCTGGGACACCTCACGGGCCGCCTGCTGCTGGAACGCGAAGGCTACGCGGTGGATGTCGAGAAGGTCATCGACGCGGCGATTGCCAATCACGTCATCATCGAATTGAACGCCAATCCCTGGCGGCTGGATATGGACTGGCGGCATTGGCGGCAGGCCGCGGCGAAAGGCCTCCTCTGCTCAATCAACCCCGACGCCCACCGCACCGCCGGGCTGGCGCATTTCCGGACCGGCGTGAGTGCGGCCCGCAAGGGCTGGCTGGCCAAGGAGCACATCCTGACCACCCGCTCCCTGACCGAGGTCACCGCCTGGCTGAAGGCCCGCCGGGCGGCCGACCGGGGCGGGCCGGCATGATCGGCTCGACCCAGGCGGTTGTTTCACCTAGCCTGTCGTAGAACGCCAATCCCCATGCGCCTCACCAAGTCCTTCCTCCTCGCCAGTGTGCTGACGGTCCTCCTTGTGGGCCTCGCTGGGTATACACTGCTGATCAACCCGGACAATCCCTTCACCCGGATCTTCCAGCGGAAAATTTCCGACGTGAACGCCCGCATCGTGGTGGGGCCTTATCCGGTGGAGCGCGATTTTCGCCTGCTGCAAAGCCATCAAGTCGGATTGATCGTATCCCTGCTTGATCCGGCGTTGCCTTACGAAAAGACGCTGCTGGAGAAAGAGAAAAAGCTGGCGCTCGAGTACGGGATGCGGGTGCTGAATTTCCCGATGAGCAGCATTCTGGGCCGGAAATTCGGCGGCTACTACGAGGGCAGCGCAGCGCAGGCGGCGGCGGCGATTGCCGGGACGACCGACAAGGTCTACCTGCACTGCTACCTCGGGCTGCACCGGATCCAGGCGGTGCGCGATCTGCTGACCGCACGGGGGGTTGGTTCATCGCTCTATACCGTCCGCCACGGCGAACGGGACAAGCAGCAGCTGACGCTCGACGCGGTGGAGGCGGCCTACAACGACAAGCGCTATGAGGAGGCGCTGGCCCAACTGGCCCAGCTCAGCCCGGGAGATCTGCCCGGCCGGGCGCGCCTGCTCCAGGCCTGGAGTTATTTTCAGCTCAACCGGCTGGAGGAGGCCGCCGCGATTTTCGCCCGCCTGCGTCAGGCGGCTCCTACCGACGTCGCCCCGCTCATCGGCTCCGCGTACTGCGCCCTGCGCGCGGAACGGCTGGCCGAGGCGGAAAAATCATTTTCCGCCGCCCTGCAGCTCGCGCCGGACAGCCCCGATGCCCTTGGCGGGCTGGGCTTGGTTCAGTTCCGGAAGGGCAATCTGGAGCAGGCGGCAATCCACCTGGAGCGGGCGCTCAAGCTGGCCCCCTATAATCAGGAATTCCGGGAAGTACTGGATAAGATCCGCCCGCCGGCCCACTAGAGTATTGAACTGTTCGATAGCGAGAAAGTGAATGGTGCGGCGAGCGCCAGCGAGTTGTGGTTCGTCGGCTCGCTGGCGCTCGCCGCTACGCTCAACTAAAGCCGAAGCAAGCTTCGGGGTATTAGACCCAAAGGGAATAAAAAGACCCTAAGCCGGCGGGCGCGGCCGGTTGAGACCGACGCGGGTCATCTCGCCCCAACTCTTCCGCTTCCGGAGGTATTGCCAGATGCCCTCGATCCGCCAGAGCAGGTTGAGCTGGCGGTAGCCGAAATTTTCCGCGATGGCGGCGAAAACGAGGGCGAGCATATCGCGCTTGCGGGTAGTCTTGAAGATGACCAATTCAGCCATCACCAGCGCCATCATGCTGAGAAAAACCCCGTACAACACCGTTACCGCGAAGTAGGCCGCCATGAACTCGAGACTCAGCAGGCCGAAGAACCAGTAGAT